>NZ_CAWPRX010000087.1:0-93002 GCF_963890365.1 Tychonema sp. LEGE 07196
GAGGGGGAGTGGGGGATGGGAAAAATCTTCCTTTTGCCTTCTTCCTTCTTCCTTCTTCCTTCTTCCCTCTAAAAAAGTACAAGCTTTTACTAAATTGTCAATATCTGATTCTGTATTTCCCAAGCTGATAATAAATGTTAGATGTTGCAGCATTGGTAATTCTGCCGTGACACCGAGTTGAGAGTGCATAATTTCATCTGCTGCAAATCCTGTGATTCCTAAATCTGATACTTTTACTGTTAGCCTGGTGCGGTCTAATGCTGCAAAACCGGGTGTATTTAACGGTTCTAAAACTGATAAACCGGGAATTTGACTGATGCGCGATCGAGCTGTTTCTGCTAGCTGTAAAGTTTGCGCCATTAACTCTTTGCCGCGGAGTGCGATTTGTTGGCGGGCTGCATCTAAGGATGCTAACAGTATATAACTCGGACTGGTGGATTGTACTAACTGCAATGCTTTATTTAATTTTTGGATATTTATACGATCGCCCTTGAGGTGCAGCATCGATGCTTGTGTCATTGCACCGAGGGTTTTGTGGATTGATTGTACTGTTAAATCCGCACCGGCTGATAGTGCTGGTTCTGGCAAGTTTGGGTGAAAGTTAAAGTGCGCGCCGTGAGCTTCGTCTGCTAATAACGGGATGTTGTATTGATGGGTAATTTGGGCGATCGCCCGCAAATCCCCGCAAACGCCGTGATAGGTTGGGTAGACGACCATTACTGCTTTCGCATCGGGATGTTGTTCTAGGGCTGCTGCTGTGGCTTCTGGGGTGATGCTGTTGGCAATATCCCAATCCGGGTTGTACTCTGGACTGACAAAAATTGGAATTGCACCGGATAAAATCAAACCTGAAATCGCCGAGGAGTGGATATTTCGAGGTAGGATAATTTTATCGCCGGGGCCGCAAGTTGCTAAGATGGCGGCGATAATTCCGCAAGTTGAACCGTTTGCCAAAAACCGAGTTGATTGGGCTCCAAATGCTTGGGCGGCTAATTCTTGAGCTTCGGCAATTGCACCTTCTGGGTTAAAGAGATTGTCTAACTCCGGCAATTCGGGCAAATCCGATCGAAATACTGTTGCACCGAATAAGTCAATTAAGGGCCCTGAGATTCCTTGTCCGCGTTTATGTCCGGGGGCGTAGAATGGGGCGTGCGGATGATTTGTGCGATCGCGCAGGGCATCTAATAGCGGTGTTTGTTGTTGAGGGTTGGGTGCTGACACGCTTAATTTTATTTGTTGTATTTGATATTTACTTTAATACCAAAGGCTTGGTTTTATGCGGCTTCAACAGTCAATTATCGCTCTTTAGATAGATGTGTAACTTATTTTTAATTTAGCATAATTGTACAACGATCGCCTAAATATTTGATTGACATTGCAACCGCAGATGTTGGCAGATAAACACAGATGAACGCAGATAAATTCAAAAATTTAATTGCAATGGTTGCAATTGAATTTTACGGTAATTAAACAAGGTCACACATTAGTTATTTTTATTTAAAAAAATGGCTGAAAGTGGCAACAAAATGTTTGAGAAACATCTCTATTAGCTGAGCAAAAAATTAACATGATTTCTCCCAACCCCACTCCGTTTCCAGGCCCGCAGATTCCCACTACTGAACCGGGGCTGCCGGAAATTCCTGCGTCGCCACCGGTGCCGGGCCCCGTACCCGAACCGATTCCCGGCCCGGTTCCTGAACCCATTCCCGCACCGGTGCCGGAGCCAATTCCGGCACCTGTACGGGAACCTGTACCCTCTCCGATTCCTCAAACAGTTCCGGGGCCTATTCCTCAGACAATCCCTGAACCAATCTAAATTATGTTTTAGTGCTTCGGGAAGTTTAACATTATTTGTGAGGTCGATCGCCCAAACCGGGTTTTTTGCATCCGTCCCAATTTAGTTGATGAATCGGGGACAGGAACAGGTTGTGGGCGATCGATTTTCTGTGCGACAACTTGTGAACCGTGGAGCCATCTACCTAAAGTTAGACATTTAAGCGATCGGAGGTTTTGATTTTGGGGCGGCCGGTCTGATATATTGCCGATACTTATGATACTTTGATACAGTGATATGTTTCTAAATAGCTATGCTTACCGCCGGAATTGTCGGACTGCCTAATGTTGGCAAATCTACTTTGTTTAATGCTTTGGTTGCTAATGCCAAGGCGACTGCTGCTAATTTTCCTTTCTGTACGATCGAGCCAAATACGGGTATCGTGGCAGTACCAGACGAACGGTTGAAGGTGCTGAGCAATATTTCCAAATCCGTGCAAACTGTGCCGACGCGGATGGAGTTTGTGGATATTGCGGGTTTGGTGAAGGGGGCGAGTCAGGGGGAAGGACTGGGAAATCAGTTTTTGTCTCACATTCGGGCCGTGGATGCGATCGTCCACGTTGTCCGCTGTTTTGACAATGATGATATCATTCACGTTGCGGGTTCTGTCGATCCCCAGCGAGATATTGACATTATCAATCTCGAATTAATTTTAGCAGATTTGGCTCAAATTGAACGCCGGCTCGATCGCACTCGCAAACAAGCCCGCAACAACAAGGAAGCTCAAGCAGAAGTAGACGTGCTCGAAAAGTTGCTAGTGGTTTTGAATGCAGAAAAACCAGTGCGCCAGTGCAGTTTAACTGACGAAGAAGCTGAATTAGTTAAAGGTTTAGAATTGTTAACAAACAAGCCGATTATCTATGCAGCCAACGTGTCTGAAGACGATTTGGGAACTGGAAATAGCTATGTCGAACAAGTGCGGGAAATAGCAGAAGCAGAAAATGCTAAAGTTGTCATAGTTTCGGCGCAAGTCGAGTCAGAATTGGTAGAGTTGCCAGAAGAAGAACGGGCAGATTTTCTAGAATCTCTCGGCGTGACTGAAGGAGGCTTAAAATCGTTGATTCGAGCTACTTACGAATTATTGGGTTTGCGGACTTATTTTACTAGCGGGCCAAAAGAAACTCGCGCTTGGACTATTATCGCGGGAATGTTAGCACCGCAAGCTGCAGGGGTGATTCACTCGGACTTTGAGCGGGGTTTCATCCGGGCCGAAACTGTAGCGTATGAAGATTTGGTAGCTACGGGCGCGATGAATGCAGCTAAGGAAAAAGGCTTAGTTCGCAGTGAAGGAAAAGAGTATGTTGTACAAGAGGGGGATGTGCTGTTGTTCAGATTTAATGTTTAGTTTTTTTCAGGAGATAAGCAAATGGATATCGTTTCGCTGGCAATTGCTTGGTTGGTAACTTCGGTGAGCTTTTTTATTCTTTCCAAGTTGCCCATCGGGGTAGATATTGACACTTTTGGAAAAGCGATGGTTTCGGCTGCAGTTTTTGGATTGCTGAATGCCTTAGTGCGACCGATTTTTATGTTGTTTACTTTTCCAGCTTTGTTGCTAACTTTTGGTTTGTTTATGATTGTTATCAACGCTGCTATCTTTGGATTGGCGGCTTGGCTAGTTGAAGGATTTCGCTTGCGGTGGGGAATTTGGAGTGCTTTGTTGGGCGCTGTAGCACTGGGTTTTATTAACTCTTTGCTATATCAGGTGTTGGGTACGCTACCAAGTGTACGGTAGATAGAGAAAGTAACGCGAAAGGGGCGGGTTGATCTGTGTTGTTAGCTATAGCAAATATCCCCGGCAAAACCCGCCCCTAATGACCAATGATATCAAATCCGGTAGCATCGTCCTGTATTCATATCTCTATTCTCTCTCTCTGTGTCCTCTGTGTTCTCTGCGGTTAAATCATTCCGATGCAACCGGAAACGATATGACTAATGACTAATGACTAATGACCCATGACCAATGACTAATGACTAATAACCTATGATGAGTAATTGTCAGGGACAAAAGCGTCTCGACTGCGACTATTTTCCACAGGCCAGTCTGGATGTTCTCCACCGATAATCAATTCTTCAATCGTCACGAATTCTTTGCTTAGTTGCTGGAAAACATTAATTAAAATATCGATGCCGATAGCGTCGCTCGTCCCTAAATCAAACCAACAGCGAGCCCAAGAACCTTGATACTCCATTTCTCCCATATTGTGCATCAAAGCCATCATGCTTTGGTCGGCTAGATTAACATCGTAATCCATGTCACTAATATCTAAGCCTTCATCTTGAACTTGCAAATTTTCGGCATTAAATCCCCCTAGTTTTCCCAAGAAAAACCAAGAGTCAAATACTTCTTCAACATACTGTTTTTCACCGTTTGAAGGCACGTTG
Source organism: Tychonema sp. LEGE 07196 (assembly GCF_963890365.1). Taxonomy (NCBI): domain Bacteria; kingdom Bacillati; phylum Cyanobacteriota; class Cyanophyceae; order Oscillatoriales; family Microcoleaceae; genus Tychonema; species Tychonema sp. LEGE 07196. Next base: position 4,217 of record NZ_CAWPRX010000087.1, read on the forward strand.
CTAAACTTCAGCCAAATCCAGAGGTCAAAGGGGTTAAACTCGCGAAACTGTACTTTCATGGTTTTTTGGTATTTTTATAGTGGTGGTAAAGCCGTCGGCCCCCAGATGCCACCTGCATCTCTGATTTTATCGCGCATTGGGTCGCAGTTACGAGATTTGCTGTCGAGACGGTTGCGCGTTTTGCACTGCTGAAAGAAGATTTCGGCTACTAGGCTGCGCGGTAGTTGGTCTGGTTTGACTAAGGCTGCGTCGAAGTTTTGGCGGGCTTCTTCTAGTAGGGTTTTGTTGATGTCTTTTCCCCTGGCTTGGGAAAACAAGATTTGTGCTTTGAGATAAAGAATTTCTGGATTGTTTGGTGTTTCTGCTAGGGATTTGTTTGCAAATTCTAGGGCGCGATCGTATTTTTTTAAGTCTCGATAGCCTACTGCCATGCCGCGATAAGCTAAGTAGCGCGGAGAAGCTTTTTCTTCCAGTCGTTTAATGGCTTCGCTGGGGTTGGAAAAGGGCAGGTTCGTGGCTAGCATTAAGTCCATGTAGCCTTTAAGCAGGTTGAGTTCTGGGTCGTTGGGAGCTATTTTTTCGGCTGCATCTAGGTATTGAAATACTACTCGCAGTTTGTTGAGTGCTTGGGGCGCGCCTTTGGCTGTTCCTTCTTTGGCTATGGCATTTGCTCCTTCTAGAAAGTGACCGACTGCTGTGTATAGGTTGCCGCGTAATGGGTTAGTTTTGGTCAATTGTTCGCCTACTTCGCGGGTTTTTTGCGCGTAGGAATTCATCGAGTCGAAGTCTTGCTCGATGTAGGATAGGGAGGCTGCCATTGCATAGGCTAGCGGCTCGTTTGGTTCGGCTAATAGTGCTTGTTGAACTTGGACTTTTGCTTGTTTGTAGTTTCCTTGTTCAAACATTGTTTTGAAGGCTGCTTCGGTGTTGGGCCCGATCGCCTGTGGGTTGCTGCTGCGAAAGGGATCCCCCGCTACTGCGGAGTTAATGCAGAGGCCGAGGACGATCGCACTTGCTCCAAGGGCGATCGCCCCCACAGTCTTTTTGGAACTCAACATCTGCTTGCCAATGGACGCTAAAATAGTTTTCATCATCGTCAATTCTCAAAAAGCAATTGATTGTAAACTGGGAATCTGAAAATTGAAAGTTCAGACTTCCGGGCCGCGACTCAAAAATCGATCGGATAATCTTGATTTTTCCTGGCTATTGCTGTATACTTTAATAATGGGAGTGTGAGCATTCATAAAATTTTTGCACGTACTCTCATTGTTAAATAATAGCATTAAATAATCTCAAAATCAAGGGGGAAAGCTTAAAAAAAAAGGTCGATTTTTGTAAAGATTTATGTAAAATAATTGTGTGCGATCGGTATCAGCAAAAAAACCGTCTCCACTATTAATAGTAACTGCCAACGGGAGCATCTCACTTTTGCAGCCAAGCTATAAATTGGATACAGGAGACAGGAGACAGGAGGAAAGAAGAAGAAAGAAGGAGTCAAAAGAAGTGTTTTTACAAATATGAGATGTTCCCCTGCCAACTGCTTTCCTAACAACTGCCAACTAACAACTGCCAACTGCCATTAATGCTATATCTAAAAAACTTAGTTTATCATCCTACAGCCTGTCCGAATGCTATTCTGAAAAATATCAACTTAGAACTGCCATCGCAGCAAATGGGGCTGATTGTAGGCCGCAGCGGTTCCGGCAAAAGTACGCTATTAGAAATATTAGCAGGTTTAGCAGAAAAAACTAGCGGCGACATCCGCTGGCGCGAACAAGAATTAACACCGGAACACTTGCAACAGTTAGGAGGTTTAGTATTCCAGTTTCCCGAAAGGCATTTTTGCGGAGGCACAATTTTAGAAGAATTGCGACTGGGACATCCTGAATTGGGACAAGAACAAATTAACTCAGCAATGATAGAGGTGGGACTCGGACATTTGCCGCTGCGTAGTTCTCCCCACGCTTTGAGTGGCGGACAACAGCGCCGGGTAGCCCTAGCGGTGCAACTAATTCGCCAGCCGCATTTACTGCTTTTGGACGAACCGACGGCGGGTTTGGATTGGTCGATGCGCCGACAGTTGGTAAGCTTGTTGGGTAAGTTGAAAAGTCACTGGACTTTGTTGATTGTCACTCACGATGCTAGCGATTTGTTGAGCGTTGCTGATAAATTTTGGACTTTAGACCACGGGGATTTGCAGGAGGTCGATCGGGGTAAATTAGAAGCTAAGGAAACGAGTTTTGTTAGTCAGTAGTCAGTCAGTAGTCAGTCGGTAGTTGACAGGAAAGCAGTTGGCAGGAAAGCAGTAGTCAGTAGTCAGTAGTCAGTAGTCAGTAGTCAGTAGTCAGTAGTCAGTAGTCATTGGTTATTGGTCATTGGTTATTGGTTATTGGTTATTGGTTATTGGTTATTAGTCATGCCAAATCCGGGTTTGGTATCCCCTTTATTAGCCAGTGGGCCTTCTGCCGACATTGTTTGACTTTATGGCGGTTTCAACCGCCGAATCATCCAAGGGATATGTTGCCCGAATCTAGTATCTGTGAAGCATTTTTAGGTATTTTGGAGCGGAGAGAATTTGCAGAGTTTACGAAATAGTAGGAATAGAAGATGAATCAGATGACAGTGCCTGTGTTGCCGGAAATGAATGAATTGTGGCAACAAACGCTGAATTGGCAGCCGGATGAGTCGCAGCAGCAACAATTTCAGCGGCTTTACGAGTTGATTGTTGAGGGAAATCGTTCCTTGAATTTAACTCGAATTACTGAGCCTGTTGAGTTTTGGGAAAAACATTTGTGGGATTCTCTGCGGGGAATTGCGAGACTGCTGCCACCTAATCAAAATTTGGCGGAAAATAACGATTCTCCCGCAAAGCACCCGTTGAAAGCGATTGATATCGGGACTGGTGGCGGTTTTCCGGGGTTGCCGATCGCGATCGCCCTGCCGGATTTATCTGTCACCTTGCTCGATTCTACTCGCAAGAAAATTACTTTCTTGGATACTGTTTTGCCCTCTTTAGGGATCGCAAATGCTGTGACTTTGCTGGGCAGATCCGATGAAATTGCCCGACAGTTGCCGCACAAACAAGCTTACGATTTAGCTCTTCTGAGGGCTGTTGGAGCCGCTTCTGCGTGTGCTAAATACGCGCTACCTTTCCTGAAAAACGGCGGTTTGGCTGTGCTTTACCGGGGGAATTGGACGGCGGAGGAAGAGACGGATTTGCAAAGTGCGATCGAGCGTTTGGGCGGCACACTTGAGTCAGTCGAATCATTCACCACGCCGACAAGTCAGGGCGCGCGCCACTGCGTTTACTTGCGGAAAACTGTACAGCAGTTCGATCGCCCGATTCGTTAGCTAGAGAACGTTTCTATTGGCGGGATTGATATCAAGCGATCTTTGTATTTTAGAGATAACAAATAGTGTAGCTCGATCGCAGCTACACTATTTTTGAAACTAACCGATCGCCTTTTCGTAGCGCTTGTTAACTTCCGTCCAATTAACAACATTCCACCAAGCTTTTAAGTAGTCAGCACGCAGGTTTTGATACTTGAGATAATAAGCGTGTTCCCAAACATCATTGCCCATGATTGGATAATTTCCTTCCATGAAAGGGCTGTCTTGATTGGCAGTAGTTGCAATTTCTAATTTGCCTGCTTTATTGCGAACCAGCCAAACCCAACCGCTGCCAAAACGCTTAGTACCGGCTTCGTTAAATTTGGCTTGAAAATCGCTAACACTGCCGAAATTTTGCTTAATTGCTGTGGCAATTGCCCCTGTGGGTTCGCCGCCGCCTTTGGGACTCATGATTTCCCAAAACATAGTGTGATTAAGGTGTCCGCCGCCGTTATTACGCACGGTTGTGCGAATATCTTCCGGCACTTTGCTCAAATCTTTGAGCATATTTTCGGCACTAATATTTTTTAGTTGCGGGTGTTTGCTGACAGCCTCGTTGAGGTTTTTAACGTAAGCAGCGTGATGTTTGTCGTGGTGAAACTGCATTGTCCGCGCGTCGATGTGCGGTTCTAAAGCGTTGTATTCGTAAGGCAGAGGCGGCAGTGTAAAAGGGCCGGGAGTTTGGGCTACTTTTGGGCTTTCTGCAATGGCAGTTGATTGGACTACACTATTTCCTGACGCTTGGCAAGCACCTGCGGTAAGAGCTCCGACGCTAGCTGTTAGCAAATACAAGAAGTCTCGGCGTTTGAGAGTCATAAAAGATACTTAAGTGGATTATTAACTGTTCGATCTCAGATTAAAGCAAAATGGAAGCGAGTTGGGAAAAAAAAGTTATATCGCCCGAATGGATGAGACGGATGGGTGATGGTTGTGAGAGTTTTTTGAGTATACGCTAATTGTGTGCGCTTGAGTAAAACTCATGTGTTCCGGTTAACTAACCCGGTTTCTATGTTGAAACCGGGTTTTTTTTGATTATTCTTGGGAAAGACGCTGTACGGATTCGCCTCCAAAAAGCCGATCGGCTGCTTGCAAAATACCGGGGATTTTAGCAGCGTGGGGGCTGTGGGCGAGACAGCGGCGCAAGTCCAATTCATTGAGGCGATCGGCTTTTTTGCCGGGAAACCAGTGGCTGGCGTTACCTAAGAGGTTGTAGCGCATCTTGCAATAGTCGATCGCATCGTAAGCATTCGCCAAATTCCACAGCCACAAAATCACACGAATGTTAACCTCTCCGGGAGTATTTTCGACAGTAGGTAAACCGACATCCCAAGTCTTAAACCAATCTTCTCCTAATTTATCAATCGCTGCCTTTTCCAACCTTGCTAATATCGGCGGCAACAATTCATCGGCTCTATCTAACAATTCTACAGCCTTCAGATGCTCGTTAAAATCTTCAGGTTTGGCAGCACCCAAACTCAAAGTATGTACTTGCGGGTGCGACAAACAAAACAAATCGTTAAACACCATCGGACTCAGGGGATAGCACAAATCAACCAATTTTTGCGATGGGTTGTAAAGTTGACCGCCTTTGTCGGAAGGGCTGATAATAAAAACGCCCATGTCGTGACGTTTTGCGGCTTCAATTGCGGGCCAATTAATTTGATTGATGTAGTACCAGTGCAAGTTAATATAATCAAATTGATTGGTTTCAATGGTTTTAACAATCACATCCGTCGGCCCGTGAGTTGCAAAACCAATAAACCGAACTTTGCCTTCTGCTTGCAATTGTTTAGCAACATCCATGCAGCCGCCGGGACGCATAGATTCCTCTAGCAATTCCCACGTATTAATGCCGTGCAGGGAAAATAAATCGACGTATTCTAGTTGCAAATAAGCTAAGGATTTATTAAATTCTTCGCGAAACTCCTGGGAGTTGGCTTGGGGATTTACTTTTGTTTGAACTATCAATTTTTCGCGAGGAAACTGCGGCAAAATCAAGCCTAACTGCATCTCGGAAGTGCCGTAACCGCGAGCAGTTTCTATGTGATTGATGCCGCATTCGATAGAATAACGAATTGTGGCTTCTACATTTTGTTGATTGTCTGGTGGAATCTCATTTACTGGCACGTCTTGCCATTTGTGGTGATATCTCATACCGCCACAGGAAAAGACGGGCATGGATAATTCTGTGCGGCCGAATCTGCGATATTGCATCATAAGTTATTAGTTATTAGTTATTAGTTATTAGTTATTGGTTATTGGTTATTAGTTATTGGTTGTTAGTTGTTGGTTGTTGGTTGTTGGTTGTTAGTTATTAGTTATGGGTTGTGAGTTATTAGTTGTTGGTTGTTGGTGGTTAATATAAGTTAATTAAGCAAGCTTTTTCTTTATTTGCAGGCTGTAGTTTACATTTCAGGTTTTTTTTAGAACAGGCAAGATGCCTGTTCCACAAAAGATTTTTGGCAAGCCGCGGGTAAGTTTTGACTATTTAGAAATCTCGCGAACTGCGGGTTTACCGTCTTTGATTTCGCCTACTAAAACTAAATCAGTACAGCCTACAAATAAGCCATTTTCTAACACACCGGGAATGTTATTCAATGTTTTTTCCATTTCTCCGGGGTTAGGAATGTCATCAAATTTGACATCAATTACCATGTTACCTTGGTCGGTAATTACTGGGCCGGCTTTTTTGATTCCCATGCGGAGTTCTGGTTTGCCGCCCAATTTTTCGATGGCGCGAGTAACGGGGGTGATTGCCATCGGTATTACTTCGATGGGTACGCGAAAAGTAGAACCCAATTTATCTACCATTTTGGAACTGTCAACTACTACAATAAACTGAGTTGCGAGGTAATCGACAACTTTTTCGCGGGTGTGCGCTGCGCCGCCACCTTTAATTAAGTTGAGGTGGGGATCGACTTCATCAGCGCCGTCTATAGCTACGTCAATTCTGTCAATCTCATCTAATGTTGTCAGCGGCACTCCGTATTGTTTGGCCAATACTTCTGATTGAAAAGATGTCGGGACTCCTTTGATATCTTTGAGTTGTCCTGATTTTATGCGATCGCCCAATGCTTGAATAGTATAAGCTGTAGTTGACCCCGTGCCTAGTCCGACAATCATACCAGATTTTACGCGATCGGCGGCAGCAAAGCCGACTTGCTGTTTCATCAATTTTACGGGATCTTGTTCTGTGGTCATGTTCGGTACTCCTCAATAGTTTTAAGATTATACCATTTATTATGGATTTATTTAACCGCAGAGAGCGCAGAAAACGCTGAGAGGAAAAAGAAGAACAGAGGAGAATTGCAAATTATTTCAAGTGGAAACTTCTCTCTTTCTTCTCTGCGCCCTCTGCGCCCTCTGCGGTTAAACAAAAAAAATCTAGTTCACAAATCGGCGGATAATTGCCATAATGAAAATCGGATTTCTGGATACCTACACTTGGGATTACAATATTGACACTCCTTACCGCGAACCTTTGGGCGGCACTCAGTCAGCTATTTGTTATTTGGCTGAGGCGTTGGCTGCGCTGGGAAACGAGGTATTTTTACTCAACAATACTTCCGAGTCGGGGATGTCGCGCGGTGTTGATTGCAGGCAGCGCGTAGGGAATAAAGCTAATTTAGAATTGCTGCGATCGCTCGATTTTTTAGTTATAGTCAATATAGTCGGCAAAGCGCTGGAAATTAAGCCGCTTTTGGGCCAACATACTAAGTTAATTTTGTGGATTCATAACGAACCAGGCTTTGTCTTTCTTGAAGATTTTAATAATTTTCAAGAAGTTAATGCTTGCGATGCGTTTGTGTTTGTCAGCGACTGGCAGCGCGAGCAATTTCACGCTCGTTTTGGGCTTGACTCGAATCGCAGTTATGTTTTAAGAAATGCGATCGCACCTTGTTTTGCTAACATTTTCTCCGATAATATTTCAATCCTATCTCAAAAATCTCTGCCGCCAATTATAGCTTACACTAGCACTCCCTTTCGCGGACTCGATATTTTATTAAAAGTCTTTCCCGAAATTCGTGAAGCTGTCCCCGGAACTAGATTAAAAGTATTTTCTAGCATGAAAGTACACCAAATAGACGACAATGATAATAACCTGTTTTTCGGTGAGATTTACGAACAGTGTCAGGCAACAGCAGGCGTTGAGTACATTGGTTCGATACCGCAACCCGAACTCGTCCGGCAACTGCGTTCTGTCGCGGTTTTAGCTTACCCTAATACCTATTTGGAAACGTCATCTATTGCGGTGATGGAGGCGATGGCCAGCGGTTGCCGGATTGTGACGAGTGATTTGGCGGCTTTGCCGGAAACAACGGCTGGATTTGCGCGTCTAGTTTCTATGTCGGGGACAGAAAATTTGGCATCGGTAACTAATTGGAACCGTGCCGGAAAACCGGATTGGGAGGGATATACAAGGCGGTTTGTTGAGGCGACAGTCTCAGTTTTAAAAGAGTTTGCGGGGGCCGGCCGCGCCACTGCTGAAAATCATCTGAGACGGCAGGTAGAATATATAAATCGAGGGTGTACTTGGTCTGTGCGTGCCGGAGAGTGGGTAGAATGGTTGAATAGTATTAGTGTAAAACCTGTAAGAGTGGCAGAGAAAATGATCGCGGATTCTTTGGTAGATTTCAAGGCAGTTAAAAGTTATTTCCTAAAGGGCAATCGGCTGAAAGATGCAGGCAATTTCGATGGCGCTATTGAAAATTATCAGCAAGCTTTAGAGTTGAATCCAGCCGAGGCGGAAGTTCATAAAAAGTTGGCGGAAGTTTATATTTTGCAAGGAGAATTTGCTGGGGCGATCGCCCAATGCAATCTCGCCCTTAAATTCCAACCGAATTTTGCTGCCGCTTACTTGACGCTGGGTAATGCCCTGCAGGCTGAAGACAAGCTGGAAATGGCAATTAAAGCTTATTTGCAAGCTTTAGAAATTCAGCCGGAATTTGCCGAAGCTAGCGCGAATCTCGGCAGTATGTATTACAAGTTAGGGCAATTGGAACAGGCGGCAAATTGTTACCAAAAAGCTCTTGCCCTTAATCCCAATTTGTGTTCTGTAAATTTGATGCTGGCAGGCGTTTTGCAGCAACAAGGAAAGTTAGATGCAGCAATTGCTTGCTGTCAAAAAGTGCTGCAACTGCAACCAGGGAATGCTAGCGCTGCGGAAAAAATATCGAGTTTGACTCAACAAAAACAGCAAGAAACTGGCAGCCAAGTCATCGAATTAGAAACAGAATCAGACGCAGCGCAACCAATATCTGTCAATAAAGATGAAGGCTACGGCTTGCAGCCTTCTAGCATCAATTTGCCGCCTGCGCCTGCTGTAGAAAATTTAAATACTCCGTTTACCAATCCCGCCGCAGTTTCCGAACAAGTTACCTCCCTGAAGGTTCCAGAAAACAGACAAGTTGCCAATTATCAAGAAGTAGAACCCTACAAAAAACTGGCAGAAAACTGTTTAGTTCAAGGTAAAATTAAAGAGGCGATCGCAGCGTGCCAGCAAGCCCTAAAAATTCGCCCTGATTACATCCACGCTTACGTCACTTTAGGCAATGCTTTGCAAGCTGGAGGCAAAATTGAAGCTGCTATTCGATCCTATTCTCAAGCCTTAGAATTGCAGCCAAACTTTGCGGAAGTGCGGGCAAATATTGGCAGTATGTACTTTAAAATGGGACGTTTGGAAGAGGCGATCGCCAATTACCAGCAAGCCATTGCCCTAAGTCCCGATTTAGCGGGCGCTCACTGGAATTTAGGGAAAGTATATCACAAACACGGCAACGTCGAAGCAGCGATCGCCTGTTTTAAAAGAACATCCGAGCTCAACCCGCAGCTTGTCGGTGCCGACTTCCACTTTAACCTGGGAAATCGACTTTTCAGTCAAGGAAAGCGCGACGAAGCCGTCGAAAGCTACGAAAAGGCGATCGCCATTAAACCCGATTGGGCCGAAGCCTATGCTAACATCGGCAGCGCGCGATCGCAACAAGGCAATCTCGATGCTGCCATCGCTTACTATCAAAAAGCTGTAAGTTTCAAACCAGAATTAGAAGTTCTGCACTTCAACTTAGGCAACTCATTCTTACAGCTATGCAGGTACGAAGAAGCAATTACTAATTACCAAAATACCCTCAAAATCAAGCCAGATTGGCCGGAAGTTCACGCTAACCTCGGCAGTTGTTTTTCCATGCTGGGGCGGCTGGAAGAAGCCTTAGCCAGCTATCAGCAAGCTTTGACACTAAAACCGGATTGGGCAGAGGTTTACTGCCGGATGGGACACATTCAAAAACAAGATAAGCCCCTAGAGGCGATCGCACATTTTGAAAAGGCGATCGAATGCAGCCCCAAATTCAGCGAAGCCCACCAACAACTCTGCGACTTGCTAAGCCACTCCACCAACCTCGCCAGAGCCCGCAGCGTCGCCGACAAATACTGCGAATTTTGCGGCGACAATGCCCCAGTCATGTCAGCCACAGCCTACGTCTTTTCCTACCTGCAATCAGGTGTCAGCAAACAGGCAATTCAGAAACTCGAAGAAATCGAAAAACTCTGCTACGAAAAAGTCGAAACCTTTAGCGTCATCGAACTAAAACTGCTTTACGAAATCTTTCTATTTGCAGTTTCCCACCTACGAGACAACCGCCAAAAAAATGCCAATTTCTACCGATTAGTTGCCAAGGAATACTACAAAAAAGCCGTCATGCAGCGGCAGCAAATCAACCGTATCAAATCAGCAAATTTCCTCACAAAACAACAGCCCTTAAAAATCGGCTTCCTTTCCAAACACTTCCGCCGCCACTCAGTAGGCTGGTGCAGCGAAGCTTTAATCCGCGAATTAAGCCGCATCACTCCCCACGTTCATCTTTACGTCACCGGCAAACTCAACCGAGATGAAGTTACCGAACGATTTGAAGAAATGGCCGGCAAGTTTTACTGGCCGAAAAAATATCCCAACGGCTTTGCTGACGGCGGCGAAATCCTCGCAGAAATAGTGCAAGACGATTTGGATGTTTTAATAGATTTAGACTCGATGACAGTGCCGACAAATGTCGAAGTGCTGTATCAATATCCTGCGGGAATTTGCGTTTCTTGGCTGGGATTCGATGCGCCCTACATTTCGGAAAATCACTATTTTCTCTGCGACGAACACACTCACCCCCCAGGCGTTGAAGAACATTACTTAGAACAGTTAGTTAGATTGCCTAGTTGTTCGGTAGCAATTAGCCAACTGCAAAGCATTGATGTAAATCGAGATGCGATTAGAAATGCTCTGGGGATTGGGTTAAATCAAATGGCTTATTTGTGCGTTGCGCCAGGGAGAAAAACAAATCCCGAAATGGTACAAGCTCAAGTTAGAATTCTCAAACAAGTACCAGATAGTTTATTGATTCGCAAGGGCCAAGGCGATCCAGATGTTATTCACAGCACTTACCGCGAAGAATGCGATATTCAAGGAGTAGATTTTGCTCGAATTAAGTTTATCGGGCAAACCAGAACCGAGGAAGAACACCGCGCTATTTATTATGTAGCTGACGTGCTGTTAGATTCCTATCCTTACAACGGCGGGACTCACAATTTAGAGGCTTTGTGGGCGAATTTGCCAGTAGTAACTCGATCCGGCGACCAATATCTTTCGCGGATGGGTTACGCTTTTCTCAAAAGTGCAAATCTCGATGTCGGTGCGGCTTGGAGTTGGGAAGAATACACGCAGTGGGGAGTTAAGTTTGGGCGAGATGCTGGTTTGAGAAATGCGGTGAAACAGCATTTAATAAAATCTAAGCAGCCAGAACATCTCGCACCTTTGTGGAATCCTAAAAAGTTGGCTGAGGATATGTATGAAGTGTTTCAAAAACTGTTAGCTAAATAGGCGGAGAATTGGCCCGCGCAGGGCATTGGCCCGCGCAGGGCATTGCTGCTATAGCAATCCCTCATCAGTTGTGAACTTCTTTGTTTCTCTCTTCTGTTTCTCTCTTCTCTTCCTCTGCGCCCTCTGCGCCCTCTGCGGTTCAAAAAAAAGAGATATCAGGTACAGAAAAGCGATTTCTGGATATTTTTACGCAACGCCGAGTAAAGTTTTGTAACAAGTTTCGTGAAAATGCGTAAAAATCCCGCGCCAAGCCTGATATATAAATGCTGATTCATAGTACGGCGATCGCCCTAACTTTATGCCAGTTGGGGCGATCGCTTTTTTTTACTAAGCTGACAACTGACTACTGACAACCGTCAACTGACAACCGTCAACTGACAACCGTCAACTAGCCACTCGATCGCGCCCGCCCGACTTAGCCCGATAAAGCGCCTTATCAGCAGTTTCAATCAACATCTTCGGCGAATTTTGATTTTCAGAAATCGTCGCCACCCCCATGCTGAGAGTCACGCAATCGGTGACAACAGACTTGGCGTGGGGAATTGCTAAAGCTTTGACGCGCTGGCGGATTCCCTCAGCAACAGCCTGTGCGGTCGCGATGTCGGTATTTGGCAAAATCACCCCAAATTCCTCGCCACCGTACCTAGCAGCTAAATAAAGGCGTTCTGCGGGTGCGTTCGTGCAACTATCCCCGATCGCCCGCGCGACTTGCTGCAAACAAGCATCCCCAGCCTGGTGGCCGTAATTGTCGTTGTAAAGTTTAAAACAGTCAATGTCGCACATAATCAAAGACAGCGGTTCAGAAATGCTCGAGAGCTCCCATTCCCGGTTGAGCACCTCGTCAAACCGGCGGCGGTTAGCTAACTGAGTCAGACTGTCCAAATTCGCCAACCCGTCCAACCGCTGGTTAGCTGCTGCTAGCTGCTGGTACAGTAAAGATTGTTCGATCGCGATCGCCACTTGAGTAGCCAACTGACTGAGCAAATCCATGTCAAACTGCTGCCACTGGCGGGGGGCAGAACAGTGGTGGGCAATCAGCAAACCCCACAACTTAGGTAATTGACAAGTAGGATTACCGTTGCGATTTTCGATTCCCTGCTGCACGATGGGCACAACTAAATTCGCTTTCACCTGACACCCTGCCAAAAAATTGACGTGGCACTCAGCAAAATTAGAAGTGTGAATGTCCTCGACCGCTCGAATTCTGTTCTTCAAATACTGTCCGACATAAGTATTCGCGAAACAGCAATCCTGTACACCCATACCCATCAGCGGCATCCATTCTTCCCCAACCGACTCCACCACCACATCTCCGTTCCAATCGGGTCGGAAGCGGAAAATAATCACGCGATCGGTTGCCAAAAATTCCCGCACTTCCGCTACTGTAGTGTTGAGAATATCTTCGATATCCAGAGAAGAACGGATGCGCGATTGAATCTGCGCGATCAGACGTTCCCGTTCTACCTGCTGCCGCAGCGCGACTTGCGCTTGCTTGCTTTGAGTAATGTCCCTACCTTCCGGCAGCAGCAATACTATTTTGCCAGTTTCATCCTCGACAGGTTTGAGAGAAAAATCAACTGTTGCCGTTTCATGTGCGCCTTGAACTTCCACTTCATAGCGAACAAATTCGCCCTTTGCCGATCGAGAAATTGCCTCTTGTAACTGTTCCCGAACTTCCTCAGAACTTCCCCACCACGGCCCCTCCCAAAACGGGCGGTTTGCCACATCCCGCAGCTTAATTCCCGCGAAATCTAGAGAAGTTTGGTTAGCTTCCAGCAGAGTGCCGTCCGGTTTCAATAAGCTGACAAATTGAAACGAAGAATCAAAAATTGCTCGAAAGCGCCGTTGAGAATCTCCCAACATTGCCGTCACCTTTTCGCGAGAAGTAATATCGCGGAAGCGCCACACCCTGCCAATAATATCTTGTCCGACTCGAATCGGCTGCGTGTAGCGCTCAAAAGTCCGACCGTCTTTAAAATCGAGAATATCGCAGCCTTCGGACTCCGCATCGCTATAAATTTCTTTAATTTTATGCAAAAAAGCTCTTGGGTCTCTAACGTGCTTGGTGAGAAATGTCAGCCGCACCGTTCTATCCATCGAGTTTCTAACTTCTTCATGAATCCCCCACATTAAAACTAACTTTTCGTTAAAACTAATCAGTTCTCCGGCGGTACTAACGGCAAGAATGCCATCGGTCGTTGCTTCCATAGTAGCGTGCAGCAAAGAGCGCGCTCGTTCTAATTCCGATGCTATTAATTTGCGTTCCGTGAGGTTTCGCACTGCTTTTACCTGCACTAAACGACCGTCGCAAACGACGAATTTACTCCGCACGTCAGCAGGAAAAGCAGTCCCGTCCCGCTTGAGAAAAATTGCTTCGCAGACTGTATTGGTGCTGGCGGAAATCATTTGTGGCGCTACTTTATAAGATTTTGGCGACAGCAGTTCCAGCAAGCTCATTCCCACCATTTCCTCTGGATTGTAACCGAACATTTCGGCAAAATCGCTGTTGACGCTCAAAATTGTGTCGCGGTCGGCGATCGCCACTGCTTCAAAATAAGCTTCGCTTTCGAGCAATTGTACTGCTGTATTGCTGCCATTTCCCACAGTATAACTGCTATTAATTAGCTGTTGTAGTTGCGTATTTGCCGAATACAAAGCTGCCATTGCTTGCCGATACATAGCAGTACGTTTTTCAACTTTTTCCGTGAGGCGATCGCGATATCTTCGCAGTTCCCTTTCTACTTTAATTAAATCTGTAATATCTACTGCAAACACGATCGCGCCCGCAATTTGACCTGTTTCATCTCGGTAAGGTATCCTATCTATTCGCACCCAGCATTTTTGACCGGAAACTGTGGGCAGAAGTTCGATTTTTCCCAGCTTGGGAACCCCCGAATTCATAACTTCCAAATCTTCTAAATAATATTGCTCTGCTTCGTCTGGATAGATTTCATAAAAAGATTTTCCTACCAATTGATTTGCTGGCAAACCTCTCGATGCAGCGGCAGCTTTGTTAATTCGCAGCAGGCGGCTTTCCCGATCTTTGTACCAAATCATTGCCGGCACAGAATCAAAAATAATTTGTTGTTCTTGGTGTTCCCGGCGCATTTCTGCTTCTGCTTGTTTTCTTCTAATTATTTCTTGTTGTAGTTTTGTGTTAGCTTTTTTGAGTTCTGCCGTGCGTTTTTCTACTCTTTCTTCTAGTCGGTCGTAGTATTTGCTCAGCAAGTTTTGTTGCTGTTCGCGCCGCATTGTTTCTGATTTAGCATTTTCGCTAGCTAACAAACTTGAAGATACAAAATCTGCTAATATTTTGGTTAATTCCTGTTCTTCTTCCGTCCACTGACTCCCGAAACTTTCACGTTCGGCGCTGATTATTCCTACCATTTGACCTGCTAGCACAATCGGTACGTTTAACAAAGCAGTCTGACCGCGATCGGCAAAATAAAGATTGGCAAGTTCTTGCGTTCTCGGGTCATCTTCTGCAGCCACAGTGGCGATGGTAGTTGCTAATTTTAAGGCTTGAAAATATGCCGGACAGTCGGCTGCTGTGACGATTATTTGTACTGAATGAAGTTTAGTATTTTCTTCGTAAAAGTCGATGCAGTGAAGCTGAGTTTTGTCTTCGTCGTACAGCCAAATGCTGGCTCGATCGCAGTTGACGATACTGATAGCGGCTTCTGTGACTTCGCGGATGAATTGTTCTATATTGTTGCGTTCTATAATTTGAATTTTGGCTAATTTGGCGATCGCCAAAGTTGGACTGCGCCAATTTTTTCTCAGGTTTGGCGACGCTGCTAGGGGCGAAGCCGCCTTAATTTCTTCACAAACTAACAGTACACTCGGTCGCTGGAAATTGACAATTGAGCGATCGCCATTATTGTCCTCTATTTTCCAGTCTACCCCAGCCAAAGCGCGCGCCGTTGCTTTGACCCAGATAACCCTACCATCTTTGCAAGTCAAGCGACCTTCCCAATAGGCAACTCCAGCAGCCAGCTTACCATTTTTTGCCTGTGTTAGTGCCGCAAATTCGGTCTGCATTTTCTCTTGATCTTGACAGTAAAATATGTTAAAAATTGAATGATAAATTAATTCCTGCGACCTGTAGCCGAGTCTCGTCTCGCCGAATTGATTGATTGAAAAAACTCTTCCCAAAGCGTCTAAAACGAAGTAAATGCCCGGAAAATTGTCGTAGAGAGTTCGATACCAATCCTGTTCAACTTGTTTGTTGCACGAAATGTTCGCTGCAGCGAGATCGCCGCCCGTACCGCCCAAGTGAGAATTGTGGTTTTCTGCGTTGCTTGAATGAATTTTTTTAGCAAACACTTTTAGCTTAACTCGACTGTAATTAATTTTACTTTCTGGAATTGAACTTTCTTGTGAAACTAAATTAAACCTGTTATTTGAAAAAAAAGTTACAAATTGTAACAAAGCTGTAACTTGCCCGGGGCGCTGGTTTTTGATTCCCGACGCAAATCCTCTGTTTGTTCGTAGTTGGTAGATTGTCTGTTGGCGATATTTCCCGCTAGTTGCGGTGCTAGCAGGTTGAGTTGCAATTACCGCGTCTGTACTTGTAGTATCCCCGACAATGGAACAAACCGACACTCAAGGATTTTAAGTATCTATGATAACACTCAACTATCTAATCTTGGGGCTGACCTACTTGGGTTTCGGTTTGGGATATTTGCCGGGGCTACGGATGAACCGGGCTGCGATCGCAATTGTCGGGTCAGCTTTTGCCGTAGCTTTGGGGATACTCGACCTCAAAACTGCTTGGGAGGCGATCGACCCCAGTACGATCGTTTTTTTGCTAGGAATGATGGTGATTAATTCTGCCTTGGAAGCATCGGGTTTTTTTCAACTAGCTTTAGAGTTTTTAACTCGCTTTACTCGTTCTCCCTTCGGCATTTTAGTAGCTGTTACTTTTGGCAGCGGTATTTTATCAGCATTTTTTCTCAACGACACTACTGCTATGTTGCTCGCCCCATTAACACTCACTCTAACTCGCTCATTATCCCTCAATCCTCTCCCTTATCTTTTGGCTTTAGCAGGAGGCACTAATTTAGGTTCGGTAGCAACAATCAGCGGGAATCCACAAAACATTCTCGTCGGCTCTTTTTCAGGAATTAGCTATTGGGAATTTTCCCGATCTCTCGCACCGGTAGCTTTAATTTGTTTACTGGTTCAAGTAATTTGGTTGTGGTGGCTTTATCCCGAAGTGCGCTCTTGCAAATCTTTGCCTGCGGTTTCTCAAGTTCGGTATCGCTTATTCAAGCCTTTACTAGCGAAAAGTTTGTTGGTAACAGCAGGACTTTTGGTAGCTTTTTTAGCCGGAGCACCTTTAGCCGAATCTGCCTGGATAGCTGCCAGTATATTGTTGATTACGAGGCGCGTCAAGTCCGATCGCATTTTGCAGCGCGTGGATTGGAATTTGCTAGTGATGTTTGCGGGATTGTTTATTGTGACCAAGGCCGTTCAACAACTCGGTTTGTTGGATAATTTAACTAATTTGACTGGTACGCCACTGAGTTTGTTGGGAATAACAGTAATTCTTTCTAACTTAATTTCCAACGTACCGGCCGTGTTAGTTCTGCAATCGCTGATTCCGAAAACAGATACACAAGCTTGGCTGTTGTTGGCCGCGGGTTCTACCCTGGCAGGGAATTTAACTCTGTTAGGTTCTGTAGCTAATTTAATTGTAGCTGAAATTGCAGAAAAAGCAGGCGATAGATTGACTTTTAAGGAGCATTTAAAGTTCGGGCTGCCGCTAACTTTTGTTACCTTGGGAATAGCTTATTTTTGGATCTAACTTGCAGAACAGCACCAGCCTAAAATTAGCAATTAACCAGCCAACAATCCCCTCATCTCTTCCCTTCCCCTTCTTCCTTTGCGTCCTTTGCGTCTTCGCGGTTCGTTACAACAGTAAAACTTGCAATTTTCCAAGGCTCTATCTTAAAACCTCGCCCTTGAGACAACTTCTCAGACAAATTTGCAGGTCTTTCTAACAAATCCACTGACTCTACAATCTCCAATTTTAAATCGCTATCCAATTCTAGCACAGCCTCTTTCCCCTCCGATTCGCAACACCGCAAAATCCAAACATTAGCATCATCTTCCGACTGTTTAAACGCCATCAGCGCTAAATTTTGGGCAGACAAATCCAAAAACTTGCCAACTGCGGGTAAACTCTTGTTTCGGTTTTCCCCTAACTGCGGGAATACCTTTACCAGCAGCGGCAAATTCAACTCGCAGCCGCGCCGAACTGTACCGGCATCTTGCCAATTTCCAGCGTGGGGATAGACTGCACAAGTAAATTCCGAAACTCCTCGATCTGCTTGTTCGTCCGGCCAAGTCGAACCCCGGAGTAAAGTCAGCCGGATTTGATTTGGTTGAATGTCGCAACCGTATTTACAATCGTTGAGCAAACTCACTCCAAAACCGTCATTGCTGATATCAGTCCAGCGCAAAATCGGTACTTCCCACTTGGCTTTTTCGGCGGGTGTTTGCGGTTTAGTTGTGCGATCGATCGCCCCGCCGGGAATTTCGCAAGTTACAAAATCTGCTTCTACATTTAACCCAAAAGCTGCTTTAACCAAAACGTGAGTTTCTTGCCAATCTGCAACCGTCTTAATTTTCAGCAGCGGCGAACCTTTTTCTAGCGTGTAATCTTGGCAAAACTCCGATTTACCAATTTGCAGAACTACCCGCAAACTCTGCCGCACTTCTCCCCGGTCTACCCAAGAAATCTCTTTGAGTACCGGCGCGGGCAATTGATGTTTTTGATAATTCGGATCGATATTCCAAGCATCCCAATATTGACCGCTATCTTGAAAGGCTTGCAGTTGATTTCCTCCGGCTGCATTCAACACTTCTCTGCGATTGACTTTATCCCAAATGCTGGATAAACTGCCAGTTTTTTCGTCTATTCTTGCCCGAATAAGTTCATTTTCCAAGACCGTTTCTAGGGCGGGAAAATGCGTTTCTTGACAAAGTGCGTTTTTTTGTGCTATACCGTATGTAAGTTTCGATAAATCTGTCTTGTTTTCGGTGGCTGGACTCGCGCCCGCATTACCCGCAGTTTGAGAGTCTTCGCGGCACAGCCAAAACACGCGGTAGCCGATCGCCGGAACATCCTCTGCACAAAATAACATGGTAAATTGCGATGGCGGTCGATCGGCCTTAACAACCTGCGAAACCAGCCTCTGTCCCGACAAATCGTAAATTTGCCAAGCTAAACCAGCAGAATCGGGAAGCGGTAGACTGACAACCTCAGAGCGCGACCAATTGAGAGTATTAAAAATCAGAATCGGTTGAGCGTCCGGCTGCGGGGGAGAAGGCAGAGAAATTTGAGCGGCGATCGCATCTAAAGATTGTAGCAAAATTTGGCGCGACGCGCGATCGGCCTCGGCAAAGGCTAGATTAGCACCCGCGTAGACTCGGGCGATCGCCGAACCGGGCAAAATATCGTGAAACTGGTTAAACAACACTTGTTTCCAAGCCGATTCTAACTCAGATTTCGGATAAACCGCACCCGTGCAAATCGTGGCCAGCGAAGAAAGCAACTCCGCTTGATAGAGCAATTCTTCACAGCGGCGGTTTTGGCGTTTTTGGTCAGCGCGAGTCGTGTAACAGCCCCGGTGGAATTCCAGGTAAAGTTCATCCTTCCAAATCGGCAAACTGCCGAGATTTTCGAGTTGTGAGCTAGAAGGATTTGCATCCGAAATTCTCGACAAATTGGCAAATTCTAGCGCCCGCAAATTCCCGACAGTTTCGCCAACTTGCAAATTCTCCTGATTGTCCGATTCTGGAACATCATTTTCGGGCAAAGTTGCCGCAACTTCCGGCAAAAACCGAGACTCAATCAAAGCCAAATAATCAACCGCCTTGGCAAACTCCAACCTGGGGAAAAAAGGCGACAATTTCCAGCGTTTCGCCACCTCTAGCATATCGCGAGTCGGGCCGCCGCCGTGGTCGCCAACTCCCGGCAACCAAAGAGCATCTGGCAAATTAGTTTTAACTTGCCAATCAAAAGCATAACTTGCCATTTTTACAGATTCTATACTTTCACCAATGGGAGCAGACATCATGCTAAATATTTTAGTACCATCCAACCCTTCCCACCAAAACGCACCGTAGGGAAACTGGGTCGAATCATTCCAGCGCAACTTCTGAGTCACAAAATAATCAACTCCGCCTTGTCGCAAAATCTGAGGTAATTGCCATCCAAAACCAAAAGTATCCGGTAGCCAAGCCACCCGCATCAATTCCCCAAACTTTTCCTTTGCATAACGCTGTCCGTAAACAACTTGTCGCACCATTGACTCAGCAGAAATCAAGTTTAAATCCGGTTCAACCCACATCCCGCCGACAACTTCCCAACGTCCGACAGCCACCTGTTTTTGAATCGCAGCAAACAAGTCCGGGCGGTGTTCTTCCAGCCAAGCATAAAGCGCCGGAGTTGAATGACAGAAAATCAAATCGGGAAACTTTGATTGCAATTTCAATACAGACTCAAAAGTTCGCTCTGCCGCTTCCCAAGTTTCCGGTACAGGCCACAGCCAAGCTAAGTCTAAATGAGCGTGACCGACCAAATAGATTTTACTTGTATATATAGATGTAATTTTGTCAGCTTCTGCCACCAAAGAAAGCCGACTTCTTCCTCCTCCCTCTGTGTTCTCTGTGGCCTCTGCGGTTAAATCATCTAACTCCCCAGAAAAAGATTTAATGTTGAGATTTTCACCTATATATATAGATGTACTGTACTGATTTTCTCCAACCTCAAAAACTCGATCTATTCTTCCCTCTGTGTTCTCTGTGGCCTCTGCGGTGACATCATCCAACTCCCCAGAAAAAGATATCCTCTCGCCATTTTCTCCAACCTCAAAAACTCGATCTATTCTTCCCTCTGCGTTCTCTGTGGCCTCTGCGGTTAAATCATCCAACTCCCCAGAAAAAGCCTGCAGATACCCAAGTAAATTGTGCCGCAAAACCGACAGAGAGCGATCGAACTTAGCGCGATTCGGCAAAGCCGACCAATCAATCAAATTAACCGCCAAATCAATCTCAGATTTTAGCAAATTCCCCTTGACAAACAAGGGATGATTTGCTATATTTTTGGTGGGGAGGTATTGGAAATTTTTATTTTCTAAATTACCGGCCAAAGATTTTTGCAAAATCTCTAATTCGTCGGCCACAAAACCCGGATCGAAACAAGCAGAATCTGCCGCTTCGTACAAGCAAATCGATCGCACTAAAGCACCGCTATCGTGCACCGGACTTACCAACCGCAAAACAACTAAAAATTCATCCCCAGGATTGACCGACGCACTCAACAAAACTCGATCGGCACAATCGAACAAATCACCTTGTCCGACCAACTCACCACCGACAAAAATCTGAGCATCTTCCGCCCACCAAGTCAAGCCCAGCAGCAACCGCAAACCAGCCACAGGATAGCCGTGCAAATTGTTAGGAATGACAAATTTCTGCCCTAAATAAACAACTTGCTTCCCAGATGGCCAAGCAATATGTCCTTTCCCGTTCAGTTCGGCAACCGGCCCGTTACAAATACCTACCGAACCCGCCGCCACCGCGTCACAATCGCAGTACCTCCAGCCAGACTGAACCTCCACTTGACTGAGGCGGCGCAAATTCTCTACAACTTCAGAAATATTATTGCTAGCGGGTGTCACAGAAGCGTTCATTTTTAGCTAAAATAGGAATTGCGTAGGAATCAGGATCGGAATCGAACCGCGCAGGCGCAAAGAACGCGAAGAAATAAGGGTTTCAGAGGGTTTGAAACTGCGATTAATATCCGGGTTTGATTTTACCAGAAAAATTAACTAATTCCGGCGCGAAATTATAGTCAGCCATTCAAGAATTAAACTTATGTCCGACGGTTACTACGGCCCATACCAAAGCCGAATATTAAATTTTATATCCAAACAGTCCCGTCAAGTCGCCGATAATTGCGATCGCACTTGGCGACAAATTAAACAAACAACCCTCAGCAGTACCCAAATTCTACTTTATCCAGCTTACTTGCTGGTGCAAAGTTCCCGAATGTTGACCAGACAGTTGCGGGAATCAAGTCCCAAGGTAGATTTACCCGAATTGCAAAAAGATGTTGGGGATGAAAATCCCGATTTGCTACAAAATTGGGATGAGGGAGAAACGTCGGAAAGTTCGATCGGCAAAATCCTGCACTTAGCCGAAAATCTTCTAAATCCGTCACAAACTGCCAAAACTTTAGCCAGTGCTCCGCTGTTAATAAATCAGACAAATCCAGCAACGGAGAAACCTGCTAGGGGTTTGCTTCCAGCCATCAATTTTTTTAGTGGAAAAACCACCAAGCATCAAACAACTTCCGCCTTAGAACATCCGCTGGCCAAAACTCAATTAGACAGCAAACCAAAAGTTAGCGCCATCGCGACTTTCATTCCGGCGCGCACTTTAGTTTTGGTGGGAAGAGAAAATCAGGTTTTAGATATTTTGACACCCCAACAGCAGGAACTGCTGGAAAATCGGATAACTTGGGAAGTCGCCAACAGCGGGCCGGAACGGCGGCACATTGCCCAAAAAGAATTAAAATTTAATCTCGGTTTGGAGTTGGCTGCTAAAAAATCTCAGTTAGCGCCGGTGCGTCGTTTTTGGGAATTGATGGCTTGGCTGCAGACAAGTCCGGTTGCGGTGAAAAGAAATCAGTTTGGAGAATCAATTTTCGCAGTCAAAAAATCGATCGACCGCAACGCTATTTTACTCCAAAAAGCCACAGCGCAGGTGGCTGCTGCGACAACCGCACTGCAGCAGTCGATTGCTCAATCACATTCCACCGATGACAATAGGCCAAAATTAGAAACTTATTTTAACAACAAGCTCGATCGATCGCCCAATCCTCTCTCCTTTGTTACCTTACTCGATCGCGCCGCCCTCAACCTCGAAGAATTTACCGTCCCCCCAGCCGCCAAAACCACCGCCGCCAATCCAGAGGTAAAACTTGATACGTCAGTTGCGCCAACCAATTTAGGTCTTACCGCCCGCGAAATCCTGGAAAAATACGCTCAAAACATCGAAAAAATGATTTGGTCATCAGTAGACCACCTACTGGGAAAAGAAACAGCAGCCAGCGATAGCACGGAGAAATCCGTAGCAATTAGGTATTATTTGCAACAGCCAGGACAGCTAGAGAAAACCGAAAACAGCCAGGAGGTCGATCGACCTTGGTTGAATTGGCAAGACTTATTCGGGGAACCAGGGCCTCCGCAGTCGATCGAGGGTAGTTCCGAACCCGACGGCGCAACAGATGAAATCTCAATATCACAAAACAGCTCAAAAGTCAAGGAGGAAATGGCAGAAGGTCGATCGACCGCCGTCTCAATGTCGCCCTACCCCAAATCAATTCACCGCCTGCTCGCCGGACTCAAGCAGAGCTTGCTAGCACCAGAGTCAAAAAGTCAACCCCAAAAAGCCTCAAATTTAGCAGTAACTCAAAAAAATAGCCCTGCACCCGCAACACCATCAACCCCTGGGGGGAAACAGGAAACTCAAGTGCCAAAATACACCAACCCCAACACCGCGCCAAACAGCCAATCCCCAGCAGCAATCACCCAGCAAACCAGCAAATATACCCCAACAGCCACAGCGGCCAAACCAACAAATCGCAGCGCCACCGTCCCGCCCGCAGACGAATACTTAGAAACAAAATCCCAATCAATGGGTTACATTAAACACCCGCTAGAACAAGTGCTCGAATGGATAGACCTACTCATGGTGCGACTAGAAAACATCCTAGAGCAACTCTGGAACTGGGCAAAAACCAATTGGCCAACAATCCTCCAAACCAAAGATAAAATTGAGTAATCTTTAGCCTATGATAAAAAAAGTTGCACTCGCAGCAATCAGCTCAGTATTAAACCATCTTTGGAGGCTCCCACAGTGCTAACCCTCAAAATCGTAGTTAATGTAGTTGTCCTATTTTTTGTTTCCCTGTTCATATTTGGATTTTTGTCCAATGACCCAGCCCGGAACCCCAACCGCAGAGACATGGAATAAGCCAGCTATCTGGGCCGCTAGTTCGGGGGCCCGACACCGCAGCCCCCGAACCAGGGCACGAAGCCACAAAAATGACTCAATCAAAACTTGACCTCGCACCACCAGCGAGGTTATCTTGTGGCAAAACAAACCCGTTTGCTAGGAAATATTCGCTGATTCCCGCGAAACATCTAGCAAGCAACCAAGTTTATAAAGATGAGCCAGCTAACAACTCCGCGCAGCAAAAAAATTTAGCTTAACTTTGAAACGCTGCCTGTTAAGTGCGAAAATTTGGACGATCGATTCTCAGCTATAAAAAACCTCTAAAATCTAAAATCTAAAATCTAAAATCTAAAATCGGATGACTCACCTCTTGTAACTATGCCATATCCGGTACCGCCGCCCGAACCACCTGCCATCATCTACATCGCGAAACCAAAGAAAGCAGCCCTAACTGTCGCAGCCAGTGATGGAGACACCCCCAGCAACTCCGTAGAAACACCGGAACCAAGTTCAGAAATCGTTCAGCCACCCCAGCAACCGGCCCAAGTAGAAGAAGCAGCAGTCCTCGATACCGCCCCAGCCACCAACCAACAGCCTCCAGAAATCGCACACCCTCCAGCCACAGTCGAAAGCGACGAAGCAGTAGCGGGATTTGGGCACCCGGTTGCTGCGGAAAAACCCGAAACTCCAGCAGCTAAGCAAGATTCCTCATTTACTGCTTACCAGCTAGGTTCGGTAGAAAATGCTGTGGCAGCTCGAAATCGCCAAAAAATAGTAGGGGAGCAGAGAAAAGAGGATAAGAATGCGCTAAAACCGCAAGAAAGTTGGTATCGGGCCCAAGGCCGACAGTTAGAAGAGAACGCTCCCGTACCAACAGAGATTCCCGTTCCAGAACCCGCGCCAGAACAGCCTCCCACCGAGCAGCAACAGTTCGAGATTCCCACACCAGGAACCGCCCCCGCACCAAGAACCTCCCCCAAACCCGCAACAACAGAGCCCAAACCAAAGCCCAAACCAGCCGCGCCGGGAGTCCGCACCGCACCATCTCAGCGGACGGTGCCTTTTCCGGTGAGTCCGGCCGATACCATCGAAATTAAGGCCGACCGCCAAGAATTTGACGACAAGCAGCAAATTGTCACGGCGGTTGGTAATGTTGTGGTGCGGTTCCGGCAAACTGTGATAGATGCCGATCGCGCGATCGTCAACCTAGTCACCCGCCAAGTGGTAGCATCAGGCAACGTCGCCTATACCCGCGGCCAACAAGTAGTCCGCGGCCAGCAGATGGAGTTCAATCTCGGCCTCAACTCCGGCGCAGTCGAACAAGCAAGCGGCGAAATATTCCTCCCCGCAGCAGGTAGCGAATTAACGCCCACACTACCCACAGATATTAGCGCCGGAACCATTCTCGAACAGCCTCTGAGCGATCGAATTACCAGCCAGCAGCCCCTGCGCCAAGTCAAATCCCCAGGAGCGGCCAGCGTCACCATCGGCGGCGGCGGACAGCTAGCAGCCCCCCAAGTTGTCGGCGCAGTCAACCGCATCCGCTTTGAAGCAGAACGCCTCGAACTTCTGCCCAACGGCGCCAGAGTCGCAACTAACATTCGGATTACTAACGACCCGTTTTCCCCGCCAGAATTTGAATACAGGGCGCGGAGGGCGACGATTAGAAGCATTTCGCCCACGGCTGAGGAATTAGTCACAAATTCGCCCCGCTTAGTATTTGACAACCGCATCAAAATACCCGTGTATCCCCGCAGACAAGTGTTTGACAGCCGACAGCAGAACGGCCCTTGTTTGACCTTTGGCTACGACGCCGGAGACAGGGGCGGTTTGTACGCCGAGTGCGGTTTTCAGGTGTTGCAAAACGGGCCGGTGCGGCTCACCCTGACACCCCAAATATACCTTCAGCGGGTCGTGGCAGATCACGGCGGCAATCCGTTTTTTCCCGACAGCTACGGACTCAAAGCGAAGTTGACCTCTAGGCTAGGCCCTCGTACCAATATCGAAGCCTCGGCGATATTTCTGAGTTTCGAGGATTTCCCGAATTTGCCAGAAGACAGCTTTCGGGGCAATGTGCGCCTGCGGCAGGCGATCGGCACTCACTCTCTAGCGGCAGAATACAGTTATCGCGATCGACTGTTTAACGGCTCTCTGGGCTATCAAACCGTGCAGAGCAGCCTCGGGGCAGTCCTCACTTCCCCCGTCATCGCACTCGGCAGCACAGGCATCAATCTCAGCTATCAAGCCGGGTATCAATTTATCAATGCTGACACCGATCGACCAGATTTGCTCGAACCAGTGCGCGAAAACAACCGCATCGATTTAGGCCGCGCCCAAGCCAGCTTCGCCTTGAGCCGCGGCTTCAACCTGTGGGAGGGTAAACCGCTACCCCGCACTCCCACCCAAGGTTTGAAGTACACGCGCAACCCAGTGGTTCCTTTCTTGCAACTAGCCTTGGGAGTCCGGGGAGTTGGCACTTATTACAGCAGCGGCGACACACAAAACTCGATCGCCAGCAGCGTCGGCATTCAAGGGCAGTTCGGCCATTTCTCCCGCCCTTTCCTCGACTACACTGGATTTAACGTGACTTACACTCAGGTAGCGCGGGACGGCATATCGCCTTATTTGTTCGATCGGCTAGTAGATTTGAAAGTCCTATCTTTTGGACTTGTCCAGCAAGTTTACGGAGGATTTCGAGTTGGCTTTCAAACAGCTATTAATTTAGAGAGCAAGGAAGCAATCAGTACGAACTACACTTTAGAATACAGTCGTCGCAGCTACGCAATTATTTTGCGTTTTAATCCTGAACGTCAAGTCGGCAGCCTGACTTTTAGAATTAGCGACTTCAATTGGAACGGCACTCCCCAACCTTTTTCTGGAGACGTGAAAACAGTAGAAGGAGGCGTCCGTTTATCCGATTAATTCAATTGGATAATTGGGAATTGGTCAAACAGGGTATTTGAAACCAACAGTCAACAGTCAACAGACAACAGTCAACAGTTAACAGACAACAGTCAACAGTCAACAGTTAACAGTTAACAGACAACAGTCAACAGTCAACAGTCAACAGTCAACAGTCAACAGACAACAGACAACGAACCAATAACAAATGATAGAAGTGACGGCAATATCTGCACAAGCAGCGGCTCTGCTGGTTCACTACGGCTTTGACCTAGGTGGCAAAAAAGCCGAAAAATTGGCGGGTGAATGGCTGACCAAGTACCCCGGCTACTGGCTGCGTTTAGCAGTGGTTGAAGCGCTTTATCAAGGGCGCTACAAAGCTGTTTCTGTCGATCAGCTATTGAGTATGTGGCACCGGATAGGAGAACCGCTCTATCATTTTAATCGCGAGTTTGAACGCTTAGTCTGCAACAATTTTCCTCAAGATTTAAACTTTGAAAAAGAGCCTAAACTGCCGCAGGACGGTAGAGTTTTATCGATCCCCGCACCGGCAGTCAGTGTCGCAGAGTTAGATTTGCTTGCGCCGTCAGAGCCCGAAATCGATCGCGCGCCAGATGCAGAAGTCCCGAACATAGAAGTACAGGAAACAGAAAAATTACCCGATCGCGATCGTACAAAAGAAAATCAAGAAGTTGTAGTATATGAAGACCTAGCCCTTACCGCCCTCGCCGATAAAGCCGAGGTCGATCGCTTTTTACCCGACAAACCTGTGACAAAATCATTCCCAGTTGTCAAACACACTGATTTTCACACCAAGTTAAAAGCCATTGCCCTCAAAGGCCCAATCAAAAAGCGAGAAAGCAGAAAGAAAGTGTAAATTTTGGGCATTGGGCATGGGGCATTGGGCATTGGGCATGGGGCATACCTCATATCAAATCCGGTAGCATCGGAATGATTCAGATATATATTCTCGGACTCTGTGTACTCTGTGTTCTAATAAGGTTAAATCACCTGACGATACAAGCGGAAACGATATCACTACGCTTGAGAACCGCTATAGCAGATTCATCAGTGGGGTAAATCTCTGATTCCTCAATTATTCAATTGTTCAATTGTTCAATCGACCGAAAGTTAACTTTTCGCACTTACTCCCATCCGAATTTCCGAACAAAAAGATGCCTGTTGGGTACCGTTAGCTTGCTTAACAACGCTAGTCCGCAGCCGCAGATTGGGCATGAGATACCACAGCCTTTCTTCGGCGCGGACAGTATCTGATTCTGTAATCAATGTCAGCACATCGTCATCGCCCATCACGTAGCGGGCGTTTCCCTTCTCTTGCAACACTTGACCTTCCCTAGGATTGTCGGGATTGGGGACGATCGCTAATATTGTAGAACCAATTTGTTTAGCTTGGTTGCGATCGGGAATACCGTCCCAAGAAATCCGAACGCCCTTTAGCTGAGTTGAGGTAGGGTTAATCGAGTGTTGTTGGCAAAGTTTGACAACTGCTGCATCGCTAGCTGTCACCATTTCTATTTTGAGGTCAGATTTACCAGCCTGCAATTCGCCAGACTGAAGATTGTGTACGGTACGCTGGGAAAACCATTTACCTGCACTTAACTCAAAAAACTCGATAACATCCATAAAACTTGTCTCTAAACTTAAATACTTCTTTATTTTCGATCGCCACGGGCGTGCTATAAACTCAGAAACCCGGTTTCTGCCTGCGTACCTAGCGGTTAAACCAATGATTTTAGCCGATCGACCAGGTTTAAGAGTGCAAGCGCCACTCTATATTTTAAAGGAATAGGGCGCGCCTGCAAAACTTTCCGGGATTTGGGCCAAGCAGATTGCAGGTTTGGTTGAGGTACGAAACCCCACCGGGCGACAGCAGGCTGATGCAGCCGAGTTGACAGAAAATTAGATTCGGCATCGTATTGCGCTAAAAAAGTCTTATTCGCGTATCCAATAGGATTGTGGTACCTTAAAAAATTGAGCTTTGAGAGTGTTAGCCGATCGACAATCATCATTCCCATACCAGCTATATTAAGAAAAACAACGATATATGTCAGGTTTTGTCGATCGGTAGATTTGGCGCTGCAGAGTTGAATTTTTACGGGCTGCGGTTGATAGTAATCGCACTCATTAAAAATTCTCAAAGCAGACACGGACTCAAACACCCGCGATTCATTGAACCATCAGCCTCATCAAGGGCAGTAGCCCGGTAGCAAATAGCCTTCAAATATGTCATCCTAAATAAACGAGAAAAGATTCTCGATAGAGTTTCCAGCAACGTGCAGCTAGCGATCGTATACATTTAAAAAAAAGACATCACCAAATTTATGAGCGAGTTTACGGAAGGGCTGGACACAATGCAGTCTGCAGAACAGACACACTGTCTGGAAAAGCTGCCAAATCAGCTAGCAGCGACTTCAGACTCAGAAAAATTATACAGCTTACTAACAGATTACAAATTTATTGAATCCAAGCTGTCAGCATCAGGAGTACAAGCCCTAATAGAAGATTATGATTTAGCAACAAATTCTGATACTATTACAGATCAAAAAAACGCAAATCTCAAGTTAATTCAAGAAGCAATCAGACTTTCTGCCCACATTTTAGCCAAAGACAAAAGCCAACTAGCAGCGCAACTAA
Organism: Tychonema sp. LEGE 07196; assembly: GCF_963890365.1. Taxonomy (NCBI): domain Bacteria; kingdom Bacillati; phylum Cyanobacteriota; class Cyanophyceae; order Oscillatoriales; family Microcoleaceae; genus Tychonema; species Tychonema sp. LEGE 07196. The sequence goes on from NZ_CAWPRX010000087.1 coordinate 33,057, forward strand.
TTGCCCGCTTAATGCGCTTTGAAACCCCCGAAATTAACAAACTCCTAACCCAAGCAAAACAGCAGAAAAACCCCTGGTTGCGACCCCTAACGCCCAGCTTTACCCCTCCGGGCGGCAGATTGCTGCGTACCCTCACCGGACATACAGACTGGGTACAAGCTGTAGCTGTTACCCCCGACGGCAAGCGGGTAATTTCTGCATCCTCAGACCACAATCTCAAAGTTTGGCACTTACAAACAGGAGAAGAACTTTTCACCCTCAAAGGTCATCTTACCTACGTCAATGCTGTAGCTGTCACCCCAGACGGCACCAAAGTCATTTCCGGTTCTTGGGACAACAAGATTAAAATTTGGGATTTAGCAACAGGAACAGAAATATTAACATTAGCCGGCGATACTTTTGCAGTAGAAGCAGTAGCAGTAACTCCTGACGGCAAGCGAATAATTTCCGGTTCCTGGGACGGCAGCATACAAGTTTGGGATTTGTCAACAGGGACAGTGATTTTCAACCTGAAAGGTCACAGCAGTTTTGTCCAGTCCGTAGCAGTAACTCCTGATAGCAAACAGTTAATTTCCGGTTCGGGAGACAACAGTATTAAAGTCTGGAACCTAGAAAAAGGACAAGAACTTTTTACCCTCACCGGACATACAGATTGGGTGAAATCAGTAGCAGTAACTCCCGACGGTAAACAAATAATTTCCGGCAGTTATGATGGCACTATCAAAGTGTGGAGTTTGTTAGAAGAAAAGCTACTTTTTACTTTAGGAGAACACAGCAGTTTCGTCCAAGCAGTAGCAGTCACTCCCGATGGAAAACAAGTAATTTCGGCAGCCGGCGACAAAACCCTGAAAGTTTGGAATTTAGAAACAAAAGCAGAACTTTTTACTTTTACCAATCACATCGCGCCCGTGAATGCTGTCGCTGTTACCCCCGACGGGAAGCAGATAGTTTCTGGTTCATCGGACAAAACCCTGAAAGTTTGGCGCTTAGAAACAGGCAAAGAAAATTTATCACCTGCAAGTCACGATGACTGGGTAAATGCTGTAGCAGTGACGGCGGACGGTACTAAAGCGATTTCTGGTTCAGGAGACAACAGAATTAAAGTCTGGAATCTCAAAAATGGGCAAGAAATTTTTACTATTGGGGGACATCAAGATTGGGTAAAAGCGATCGCAATCACAGCAGATAGCCAGCGAATAATTTCGGGTTCCGGCGACAAAACCGTGAAACTTTGGGATCTAGAAACCGGAACCGAAATCTTGACTTTCAGGGGCCATACAGACTGGGTAAATTCTGTAGCTGTTACGCCTGACGGAACGATGGCAATTTCTGGTTCTGGAGACAAGACTATTAAAGTTTGGAGTTTAGAAACAGGAGACGAACTTTTTACATTTTCAGGTCATACTGACGGGATAAAAGCTGTAGCAGTTACTCCCGACGGAAAACGTGTAATTTCGGCGGCCGGCGACAAAACTCTGAAAGTTTGGAGTTTGGGGAAAGAAAAGAATATTTTGAAAAATATGTGGAATGTAGTCGTCAAAAATCAACTTTTCACTCTCAAAGGTCATGAGAGTTTTGTGAATGCTGTGGCAGTTACAACGGATGGTAAATGGGCAATTTCTGGCGGGCGAGAACCAAATTTGAGAGTGTGGGATTTGTCAAGTAGAAAAGAAATTTTTACTTTGACCGGTCATGGGGATGCGGTAACATCTGTGGCGACTTTGGGAAATAAGGTGATTTCGGTTTCCGATGACAATACTCTGAAAGTTTGGGATTTGTTGAGTCGAAAAATAGTTGCTAGTTTCAGGGGAGATAGTGCTTTGAAAGCTTGCGCTATTGCACCGGATGGGGTGACAGTTGTGGCGGCGGAAGCTTCGGGACAAGTGCATTTTTTGAAGTTGGAAGAGGGAATTGGTCATTAGTTATTGGTTATTGGTTATTGGTTATTGGTTATTGGTTATTAGTCATTAGTCATTAGTCATTAGTCATTAGTCATTAGTCATTGGTTGTTGGTTGTTGGTTGTTGTGCCGATCGCACTTTTGTTAAAATTTAAAAGTGCGATCGCCCTTTGCCCCAATCCAGTCTACAATTATTCCGGGTCAATACCCATCGAGCGCAGTCTTTCCGCTAAGACAGCAGCCCAAAATGCGATCTTTCTCAATACAATAGCCTATTCATCTTGCTCTCTCCTCTCTAACTCCGCGCCCTCAGCGCCCTCTGCGGTTCATTAAAAAAAAATCTCAATCAACATCAAAAACAGGGCAGACACCGCCCGCCCCAGCCAACTAACGCCTCTGCAACTTCACCCCACGAATAGAATAATCCAAAAGCTCGATCGGGTGCATCAAAGTAACAGCCTTACCCTGCAACTCCAAATGCTTCTTAATTTGCATAGAACAACCAGGATTAGAAGAAGCAATCAACTCCGCCCCAGTATTCAGCAAATTCTCCACCTTCTGCACGCCCAACTCATCAGCAATTTCCGGCTGCAACATATTGTAAACCCCCGCGCTACCGCAACACAAAGCAGCATCCACAGGTTCTTTTAGCTTCACACCAGGGATTTGTTGCAACAACTGGCGCGGCTGCAAACTAATCTTTTGTCCGTGCAACAAATGACAAGCATCCTGATAAACAATTGTCAAATCTCCCTCAATCAAAGGATTGAGTTTCGCCGTAATGCCCGCACTTGCCAAAAACTCCTGCACGTCCTTAACATTGGCCGCAAAACTCTCAGCTTTCTCCCGATATTCCGGGTCATCAGCTAAAATGTGACCGTATTCCTTCAAAGTATGACCGCAGCCAGCAGCATTAATAATGACAAAATCAACATTAGTATTTTCAAAACTGTCAATCATTTGTCGCGCCAAAGATTTCGCCTGTTCAGCCTGTCCTTGATGTTCCGGCAAAGCAGCACAGCATCCCTGACTTTTCGGAATTACAACCTCGCAGCCGTTAGCCGTCAAAACACGCACCGTAGCCTCATTAACCGGCGAGAACAACAACCTCTGCACGCAACCTAAAATCACGCCGACTCGATAGCGTTTCTCCCCTTGTGCTGGAATAACTTCAGGTAAATTATCCCGAAAAGAATCAACTGTTACCTCCGGCAAAATAGATTCCATCGCCGCCAAGCGAGGAAATACTTTTTTCAGCAAACCTGTTTTACGAATTAGTTTTGGCAGTCCTAATTTTTGATAAACAAACAGCGGTACAAGCAAAAGCCGCAACCTGTGAGGATAGGGAAAGAGATTAAAAATCAGAGTACGAATTACATTGTCAGAAAAAGTGCGTTCTTGATTTCTAGTAACTTGGTGGCGAGTTGCAGAAATTAGCTTGTCGTATTGAACCCCAGAAGGACAAGTTGTCACGCAGGCCAAACAGCCCAAACAAGTATCAAAATGCTGCGAAGTTGCTTCGTTTAAAGGTGCATCGCCTTCGTTAATTGCATCCATTAAATAAATGCGGCCTCTGGGCGAATCCATTTCTTTGCCGAGTACGCGATAACTCGGACAAGTTGACAAACAAAAGCCGCAGTGGACGCAAGTATCGATTAATTTCGGATCCGGCGGATTGTTAGCATCGAAACCTGGAATTTCGAGGGTTTCTAAGTGGGGATTTTGGGCTAGGAAATTACTTTCTTTAGCGGGCCTTAAATCGTCGCTGGGAGTTGGAGATTTTTCTGAAGTTTGCATATTTGAAGGAAGAGGGAAGAAGGAAGAAGGAAGAAGGAAGAGGGAAGAGGGAAGTTCGGCAACGGATTATGTAACGGATGTAACGGATGTAACGGATGTAACGGATGTAAGTCCGTCGGAAAAAGGAAGAAGGAATAAGGAAGAGGGAATAAGGAAGAGGGAAGAAGTAATATAATGGGTTTGCTAAATCAAGAAAAATCTAACTTTTAGAGAAGTTTCTAGATACGAAGTCTACATCAGTCAATTAAACACAAACTCTTCTCTTATTTTCTTCTCTTTTCTTCCTTTGCGCTCTTTGCGCCTTCGCGGTTCGTTAAAAAAAATCAGGTACAAAAAAGACTTAGAAAGGGATTTAAGAAGGAGTGAAGTCTTCACTGCGAACCTTTTAATAGAAAGCGATTTGGACTCAAAATATTTTCCGGGTCAAACTCTTGTTTGATGCGGCGCATTAGATCGATCGCACTTCCAGTATAGCCCCAAACATCTAACCCTTGCTTGATATTGGTCGGCGCTGCCAAAACAGTCAGAAAACCGCCATTAGCTTCGCACCCCCTGCGTACCTGCAACAGCGTATCAGGAGTCGCCGTCTCAAACCGCAAAACCCCCAAACCGCTGCCGGCATGAATCAAAGCGTCCTGTACCGGCAACTCATTAATTGCCTTGACAGCTTCCGACGGTCTGATGCCTATTTTACAAATAATTGCTGAATCATTGGCAGAATTCCACATTGTTTCTGACAATCTTTGCCATAATTGATCCTCATCATTACCGCCGCAGCTAGTACCTTGCAAGCCCAACTTTTCGCCAACTTCCCGCAAGCGGGCTGATTGTTGTTTAACGCTTTCGGCGATACTTTGAAACCTTACGATTAATCCGGAACCTTTACCCAAACTCTGTTTTTCTACTAACTGCGGCGACAGCAAATCAACGGCTGTCGGAGTCAAGGCAGAGGATAATAAGATTTGAGCAGCTTGGGCTAAAGCATTAGTTTCCCCAGTCAATATTACAGTTCCCGATGATTCAGGTAATGGATAAACTCGGAAAGTTACTTGAGAAATGATGCCCAAGGTGCCGTAAGCACCGGTAAACAGTTTCATCAAGTCGTAACCGGCGACATTTTTAACAACTCGACCTCCGGCTACAGCTATTTTACCGTCCGATCGCACAAAGGTGATTCCCAACAACAAATCGCGCACCCCCCGATAGCGGTGCCGCAGAGAACCCGCACTAGCAGTAGCGACAATCCCGCCCAGAGTTGCCTGTTGGGGATATGCTGGATCGATCGGCAAAAATTGACCTGATTTACCTAAAATTTCCTGCAAATCGGCAAACTTCATCCCCGCCTCCGCCGTCACCGTTAAATCGCCCACAGCGTGTTCTACAAGGCGATTCAGGCGCGCCGTACAGACTGCCGCGATCCCCCCTGCCCCCCTTAAGAAAGGGGGTTCTGAAAGCCCTGCTTCCCCCTTTTTAAAGCGAGGTTCTGAAAGCCCCCCTTGGTAAGGGGGGTTGGGGGGGTCTAATTTAACCAAACCCCCCCAATCGAGTTTGCTGCCACTCCCTGCCGGCAAGACGGCCCAGCGATTTTGCCGAGCACAAGCAATCACGGCCGCGAGTTCTGCCTGAGTATGCGGGTAAACAGTGCAGTCTATTGAAGTACCGGGGGCAATTGCTTTTTCTACCCGATTTTGCCAAACTGCCTCTGTGTCTTGCCACAAACAGATGGCAGCAGTGCCGACAATATTTTCTAATTCTTGTGTGGTAACGTAATTTTCGGTAGAGAAAGATTTCATGAAGGTTATCAAACGCCCGGTAAAAAAATAATTACAACACTGCCTAAAACCATTAAATATTAATACGGGCCCGATATTCAAAACATGAACCAACAAATGCCTCAAAACCGACTTTCTGTAGGAATTACCGGTCTCAACGAAGTGATTGGCGGCGGGCTGATTGCTCAGCGCTCTTATCTGGTGCGGGGCGGCCCTGGCACCGGCAAAACTACGCTGGGCTGGCACTTTTTGACCGCAGGTATGGCTGTGGGTGAAAAGCCCCTGTTTATTACTTTAGGAGAACCGGAAGCGCAATTGCGCGCCAATGCCGAAACTCTCGGTTTTGATATCGAATCGATGGCTTTCCTCGATTTGAGTCCCTCCTCGGAATTTTTTACAGAAGTTCAAACCTACGACATTTTCTCCCCGTCGGAGGTAGAGAGAGAACCCACTACACAAAAGATTATTGAGCGAGTCCAAGCTGTCAAGCCTGCTCGGGTATTTTTGGATGCGATTACTCAATTTCGCTATTTAGCTGCGGATGAGTTTCAGTTTCGCAAGCAAGTTTTGTCTTTTCTGCGGTTTTTGGTGGAAGGGGGGGCGACGGTGGTGTTCACCTCCGAAGGCACGTCAAGTGCTCCCGACGACGATTTGCAATTCATCAGCGACGGAGTAATTTATTTGGAATTGCTGACAGAAGGGCGCACTCTGTCTGTCACCAAGCTGCGCGGTTCCAACTTCCGCAACGGCCGCCATTCGCTGCGCCTGACTCAGGCTGGTATGGAGGTATTTCCGCGACTGCTGCCGGACAACTACCAACAGGATTTTGTGGCTGAACCGATTTCTGCTGGGATTCCTGAAATGGACGAACTGTTGCACGGGGGGCTGGAACGGGGGACTGTGACGGTGATTACCGGGCCTAGCGGTGCGGGTAAAACGACGGTGGGAATTCAGTTTATGAAGGAGGCTGCAGGAAGGGGGGAGCGATCGGTAGTTTACATTTTTGAGGAGTCAATGTCTACTCTGCTGCACCGCTGCGAATCCGTTAACATCCCGGTTGGCGCGATGATTGCGGGGGGAACTCTTTCGGTGATACCCGTGGAACCTTTGCTCTACTCGCCCGATCAGTTTGCTGCTATGGTACGCCAAGAAGTGGAGCAGGAAAAGACGCGGATTGTGATGATTGACAGTGTTTCTGGCTATCAGCTTTCGATGCAGGGGCAAAATTTGGTGAACAATTTGCACGCTTTGTGCAAGTATCTCAAGAATATGGGAGTTACCGTAATCTTGATTAATGAGGTAGAAGAGATTGGTGGAGATTTTCGGATGACCGAGATCGGGATTAGCTATTTGGCGGATAATATTCTGTTGATCCGCTATCTGGAACGCCAACTGCATAATAGAACAGAAATCCGCAAGGCGATCGGAGTAATTAAAAAACGAGTCAGCAATTTCGAGAAAACTCTGCGAGAACTCGATATTACTCGCTACGGTATCAAAGTCAGCAAGCCGATACGGGGGCTGCGCGGGATTTTGAGCTCTGCGCCGGTGTGGGTTGAGGGGGAAGTGGATGAAGATTGAATCGGGGTTGAAATGGTTCTGGATCGATCGATCTCAATCGGCGGTTTGGCGGTCGAAAATTTAGGCATTAAGTTGACAGACGGCCTTGTTGATTGAGAGGGATTTTTCCTGAAGTACCCGGACGCTAACTTAAGTATAAAATCTCCTACGGCATCAGCCTTATTCCGAGGAAGCTGACAGATGACTGGCAATTCAATAATTTTAGCAGTTGACCGCAATCAGCGAAACTTGGAGCTTTTAGCACAATTTCTTAACAAAGAAGGATACCAGATGCTCGCGGCTTCTAGCTTTGAAGATGTGGCGCGAGCGATCGGTCAGCCTGCTAAAATCGGGATGGCTTTAGTAGATATTTCTGGTTTCGATAGCCAGATTTGGGAATGCTGCGAACAATTGCGAAATCACGAAATCCCTTTTCTGATACTTTCGCCCAAACAAAGCGCGGCCATTGGACACGAAAGCTTCTCCCGCGGTGCTCGGAGTATATTGGTAAAACCTTTGATCGTTAGAGATTTGCTATCCGTTGTTCACAGCTTGCTAGGAGAACCTGCGTGAGTCGAATTTTATTGCTTGTAGAACAGAAAGAAAATCGCCGCTTGTTATTAGAATGGCTGGCAGTTTACTATGAAATATTGCTACCAAACTCACAAGAAAATATTGACGATTTTTTAGGGTTAAATCAATCTTTCGATTTGGCGGTAATTGACGGTCAGGCTCTGAAAAATCACTGGCAATGGGTGGCAGCGCAAAAACAGGCAGAATACCCTCTATGTTTGCCTTTTCTTTTGATTACATCTCGCTCGGATGTAAAGATGGCAACGCAATTTATTTGGCAAACTATTGACGATCTAATTATTGCTCCGGTCGAGAAAATAGAATTGCAAGCGCGGGTGGAAATTTTGCTGCGATCGCGCCAGTTGTCTTTAACTCTCAAATTGTCTCACGACCAACTCGACCGTACTCTGCAAACAGCCCAAGAACTCAACGAGATGAAAACATCTTTGTTGCACATGATTGCTCACGACGTTCGCAATCCTTTGAACTTCATCCTCGGCACTACGCAAGTTCTTACTAAATACAAATCGACATTAACAGATGAGAAAACACAAGAAATGCTAGACAAAACTCAAGCAGCAGCAAAAAGCATCGATAGGTTATTAGATGACGTTTTGCTGCTAGACCGCTCTGAGTCGGGAAAAATTGCGTTTTGCTTGCTACCGCTAGACTTAACAAAGTTTTGTAATGAGTTGGTAGCGGAATTTCAGAACAGCCTGAAGTTGAAGCCGCAGATTGAGCCGGTGACGCTGGTTTTTGTGAATCACAGTCAATCGGCGATGGCTTGTTTGGAGGAAAGTTTGCTGCGGTGCATTCTCAGCAATTTGCTATCAAATGCTATTAAATATTCTCCTCCAAATACTCAAGTAGTTTTTGAATTAAGAGTTACTGAGGTTGAGGTAATTTTTTCGGTACAGGATGCCGGAATTGGCATACCTTTGGCAGACCAAGAACGGCTGTTTGATTCGTTTTACCGCGCGACAAATGTGGGTATAATTCCTGGTACTGGACTGGGGCTGAGCATTGTTAAAAAATGCGTGGACTTGCACGGTGGCGAAATTGTGTTGAGCAGTGAAGAAGGTGTCGGGAGTACGTTTACGGTAAGGCTGCCGATCGCCAAAATTGAAGAAGAGTAGATGATTCGGCGGTTGAAACCGCCAGAAAGTCAAACGATGTCTGCCTACGCCGACTGGTTCGTAAAGAAGATACAAAACCCGGATTTTCTATAACAACTATAGCCATCCTAAATGAGTCGTAAACTTTTTACCCCACCCCAACCCTCCCCGTTCTAGGGGAGGGAGTAAGAAATTTACAAATGATTTAGGATTGCTATAGCAACTAGCAACTGACAACTGACAACTAACACTAAATCTAGGTAACATACTCCCTTTATGATGGAACCGCGAAGACGCTTTAGGCTTTCGCCGCGCGTCATATCAAATCCTCTCTTCATCGGAATGATTCAGATATATATTCTCGGACTCTGTGTACTCTGTGTACTCTGCGGTTAAACCATTCCGATGCAAGCGGAAACGATATCACCGCTAGAACGCGAAGAGAAGAGGAAATAGAAAAGTCAGAAGATACAGGAGTTGGAAAGCTCGGATTTGGTATTAGTTATTATTCTGATACAACATTGTGTGACTGCAATCAAAGTTCTACGGGAGCAACGGCGCTCAATAATTCTTCTAGGATAAACCGCAGCAAGGATTGAGTTGCTAATATTAAACCCAGTCGGGCTTGGGCGAGTTTTGGTGTTTCTGTTTTAACTTCGCCCCAAATCCGACATTGGCTGTAAAAAGTCTGAAATGCTTGGCTTAAATTATTAGCTGTTTTGAGATAATTGACTGGTTTTTGTTGGATACAATTATTTTGAAAAACTGGAGATAAATTGTCTAGGGCTGTGATTAGTTGCGAAATTAAAGTACGATCGCCCGGATGTACTAACCGCAGTTGTTGGCTGCTGTTGAGCCAGGGTATGGGATTTGGCTGCGCCAGCGACCAAATTTGCGGTGCTTTAGCGACATCGGGCTGCGCGATCGAAATTAGGCGATCGCGGTGGGCCATTCGCAGCAGGGAACAGCAGCGGGCGTGGCTGTACTGAATCGGAAACAGCCGATCGGCTGACACAACAGGAGATAATATGCGAGATTCTGGGAGTGGGAGGGAATTTTGAGCTAAACGCTGCAACCAGACGGCTAAACCTGCATCAGTCAGCTCCAGCTCAATTATGCCCGCCGGTGCAACTTTAACGGCAAAATCTGGCTCGCACAGCGGTTTGAGAGTTTCGACCAACTCGGCGGCGATCGCCTGCGGTGTCTGTTGCCGAGTTTTAGCCAATTTCAGGGCGATCGCACAGACGTACAGCACCCCGGCGCTATCTTTACCCCGATTTAACGGAATTTGGGCGAGTGTCTCCTGCTGGGCGATCGCGCCCTGCAACCTTAAGAGCAAAAAACACTTCACTGTAACTTCGGGGCACTGCTCCATATTTGGTGTATCCATATCGGCCCATCATTAGGTAAAAATTACTCTCTGAGTGTTACCGCTGACGCTGTTGTTGTAAGTTAAACTGCTGATATTACAGATGAGCGATCGGCTCGCCCTGACCGGCTACATCCAATTAATCGGCGTTTGAGCGATTTTTGGGCTACATAACAATAATTTACGTGAAACTCTTTGCTGAACTATACCATTTTCATGTATTTTTTGCTACATTAAATTTTAGGTAAAACTGAAAATAATCAGCACTGTTAAGAAGCGTGCAAGTTCGATCGGGGGTTGGTTGTCTCACTTTGTATCACAATGCTGGCAGAAGCTGTTTTTCTAACTAATTAAATATATCCCAGAGCCTCACTTATGCAATCAACTTCCACACATCTAGAGACGATCGATCGACCTTTTATCACTTGGCAGCGAATTATCGACTGGGCCCAGGAACACTACCGCTGCCGGACTTTTAGCAAAGACGAAAAGATTCCCGCCAGACCCGGACTGCTTTATTTAGTCCAGAAAGGTTCTGTGCGGCTCGTAGGTAGCGCTCAAGTTAGCGTCGGGGCGAAGCCGGGGCTAAAATCCGCTCGCAAAACTACAGAAGAAGCTTTTTTGGGCTTCGTCGGCGCGGGTCAACCTTTTGAACTGGTTGCTCAGTCTCCGTTTACTCTCCAAGCTTTCGCTCATGCCGATCAAACTCACGTAGTGTGGATGTATTGGCACGATTTGGATAACTGGCCTCACTTCCGCCGGGAAATTTTGGATGCGTTTCGCTACCAGCACCAGCGGAAACTCCTCTGGCTGAGCACTTTGGGACAGCGCCGGACGATCGACCGACTGCTGGGTTTTCTCACTTTGTTGATCGAAGAGTTCGGCGAACCTTACGTAAGTGAGGCAGAACCGGATGTGGTTCGGGGCTACAGGCTGCCTTGGGTATTGACTCACGCTCAAATTGGCAGCGCTATCGGCTCAACGCGGGTGACTGTGACGCGACTGATGGGCAAGTTGCGATCGAAAGGTTTAATTAATACTGAGGATGACAATTTAATTTGTTTGCCGACTAAGGCTAATCCCCAAAAAAGTAAAAATCAAAAGCAGGATGTAGAAGCATTCCTCGAAGACGATATCGAAGATTCTCTGGAAGACGATATCGAAGATGATATCGAAGATGATATCGAAGACGAGCTCGAAGATTTTTGATAAAATCTTCCGGGCCAATGTCAGCAAACAGCGTTTAGCTATTATATCAACCGCACCAGACGGCGGGGAAGTTGTTCTCGCATTGCACGCCGATGCCGTCGATTGCTTCTGCTTTGGTTCTAAACTAAAGCGTTATTTTGCGACGAAAATTCAAGGCTTTCTTCCGTCTTGTTTCTTCCTTCTTCCATTTCTCTTGTTGTATCTTTTTACCCGAAGAACAACTAATAGAGTGTAGCCGAAGGAAGCCGAAGCGAGCTTTCTTCCTGATTACTGATGACTGATGACTGTTGACTGTTGACTGTTGACTGTTGACTGTTGACTGTTGACTGTTATTTGTTATACCATTTTTCTAAAATCGTGCAACACTCTTCGACCCCCCTTAGCCCCCCCTTGTAAAGGGGGGGGACAAGAACACTGTTGCATTCTTTTTTGAAATTGGTATTAGTTGTTATTTGTTATTTGTTATTAGGAATTGAGAAGTGGAAATTGGGAATTCGTAGCAAGTAACCAATAACCAATGACTAATGACTAATGACTAACGACTTCTTCGGTGTACGATGAATTGTGTAAACTTTTCCCGTTCTCCAAAGGTGCGACTGACAATGACTGATGACAAGCAAAATTCTCCAATTCCGAACAATCAGCAACGGGTGGTATTCTGCGATTTTGACGGCACGATAACTGTTGAAGAAACTTTTGTGGCAATGCTGAAGCATTTTGCACCGGAATTGTCGTCTCAACTAATGCCGGAAATGTATGCAAGAAGGCTGAGTTTGCGATCGGGTGTGCGGCAGTTACTAGAGTCTATTTCTTCGGAACGTTACGGGGAAATTGTGGATTTTTCTAGGGGACAACTGATGCGGCCGGGATTGGTGGAATTGCTGGATTTTTTGGACGAGAAACAGGTGCCTTTTGCGATCGTTTCCGGCGGTTTGCGGATTATGGTAGAGGCGGTTATGGGTGATTTGGCACACCGGGCGATCGCTATTTACGCCGTGGATCTGGACTCTAGCGGCCCTCGCTTGCAAGTCAATTCTGAGTTTGAAGGAGATGCAGAATTGGTGTCTAAGGTGCGGGTGATGGGGCTGCACCCGGCAGAGGAACAGGTGGCAATTGGAGATTCGCTGACGGATTTTAATATGGCTTTGCAGGCTTCGTCTGTGTTTGCGCGCGATCGGCTTGCCGAGTATCTAGACGAACAGCAAAAGCCTTATACTAAATGGGATAATTTTTTTGACGTGTTGGAAAATTTGTCCCAGAAATGGAGTTGAAACTATAGCCTTTCTCAGGTGAATTAGATTCTCTTGGGCATTGGGCAAACAGGGCATTGGGCATTGGTGTTTCCTGTTCGTAGAAGGGAATTGTGAATTACTTTCTTCGTGCCTCACTCTGCGGTATGTGTATTGGTAAGGTGCACATTGTGCATCTTACATTTAAATAGGCTAGCGCAATTCTGATTAACGTAAAAGCTGGATAAAAAACTGAGGATTTGCAAAGAATGAGTGGCGATTTGAGACGGGATTTAATTGCAGCAGCCAAACATTTTTACGATCGCGGTTGGATGGTGGGGACTGCTGGCAATCTTTCGGCCCGCTTACCAGATGGTAGTTTTTGGATTACTGCTAGTGGTCGTGCGAAAGGGCAGTTGACTGAAGTAGATTTTATCAGAATGAGCTCCGAGGGCGCGATCGTCGAGCAGCCTGTTCCCGACAGCCGCCCTTCCGCCGAAACCAGCATTCATTTAGCTGTTTACAATAGTTTTCCAGACGCTAAAGCTTGCTATCACGTCCACTCCATCGAAGCAAATTTAGTTTCTCGGCTAACCGAAGGCGATGCAGTGCCTTTACCCGCGATCGAAATGCTCAAAGGTTTGGGCGTGTGGGAGGAAAACCCCCAAGTGGCGATACCCCTATTTGCAAATTATTTGGAAGTGCCTAAGATAGCCAAGGAAATCTGTGAATACTTTGCCATTTGTGCACCATCTGTACCAGCTTTATTAATTCGCGATCACGGCATCACAGTCTGGGCAGACTCCCCAGCCGCCGCCTACAATTACGTAGAAATTGTAGAGTACATTTTTCGATACACGATCGCAGCCCGCCAATTAAATTTAGATTTGAAATATTAGATATGAATTTAGGAAATTCCTAAACGCAAAATCTAATATATCTAGGGTGTTTCGGGTGTACCTTACCGCTAAGTATCGTATCAAACACTTTTGATTTCAAAAGTGTAGCCAACAAGCAAATATCCAAAAAAGGAAACAACAATCATGTCTAAATATAACAGAGTTTTATCCATAGACGGAGGCGGAATCAGAGGAATTATCCCCGCACAAGTTGCAGTTAGCATCGAGTCAAAGCTGCAACAGAAAAGCGGCAACCCAGATGCGAGAATAGCTGACTATTTCGATTTAATCGCCGGCACGAGTGCGGGAGGAATTTTAACTTGCATCTATTTATTTCCCGATCCCAAAAATCCCAGCAGACCTCGGTGGTCTGCCCTAGACGCTGTTAATTTTTCTATCAACAGCGGCCGCGACGTTTTTAAAAGTTCATTTTGGCAAAAAGTTCGCTCTATAGACGGTTTGATCGATGAGAAATATCCCAGCCCTCCGTTAGAAGAATTCTTTCGGAAAAACTTTAGTGATTGCCAACTCAGCCAACTGCTGAAACCTTGTTTAATTTCCAGTTACGACGTGGAAAGAAGAAAAGCTAATTTTTTCAACCAAATGGATGCGAAAGAACATCCCGAAGCTGACTATTTTATCAGAGATGTTGCCAGAGCCACATCTGCCGCTCCCACTTACTTTGAAATTCCCAAAATTTACTCTTTGACAAACGAATGCTACGCTTTAATTGACGGGGGAGTATTCGCAAACAATCCGGCACTTTGCGCCTATGCGGAAGTGAGAAATAAATTCACATTTTCCGACGATCGCCCAGAGAGAGGCCCGACAGCAAAAGATATGGTCATTTTATCTTTGGGGACGGGAGAAGCTCAGAAAAAATATCCCTACGAAGAAGTGAAAAATTGGGGTCAAATTGAGTGGGTTGAGCCTTTGATTAATATCATGATGACGGGAGTTGCTGAAACTGTAAATTATCAATTGCTCCAAATTTATGATGCGATTGAAAGACCAAATCAATATTTGAGAATTACTCCTGATTTGAACCACGAACCACCGCTGCGGATTGATGATGCTTCGGAAGAGAAGATATTGGATTTGGTGAGAATTGGCAAGGAGCAAGCCGAAAAGCATAACGAAGATTTGGATAAGTTTATCGACTTGTTGCTTGCCGAGTAGACATAAAATTTTAGATTTTGGATTTGAGACTTGAGAGTTGACAAGTGGGAAAAACTGATGATGACCACAAAACTAATCAGTCTCAATCTAAAATTTAAAATGGTATAACCTACCAACGGCAAGGCTGGCAGACTAAAAATATGTTGACAAATCGCGCAGTAATTGCTGTAGAATTGGGTAAGTCTCTATTTAGCAATGCTTTGCCCTGCTTGTAATTAATCGCGAGCTGTCAATAATATCGTTTCTGGTTGCATCGGAATAATAAAATCGAGTCAACAGTTAACACTCAACTATTCAGTTTTTCGACCCGCCAGTCAACAGTCAACAGTCAACAGTCACCTGACGGTGCAACCGGAATTGATATAATTGGTTAAAAAATACCAAGAAAAGCGCGATCGACATTTAGATGAAACCTTCAATAACAGGTGGTTTCAGCGGTTTTTAGTGACGCTGTTCCTGGGCGGCCAAGTGCTGCTGCGCGTCCTGCAATTCAAAATTGACCGCCGCAAAATCATGGAACATTTAGTAACAGTAGGCCTGGATTCTTTGCGTTCAGTGTTGCTAATAGCCTTTTTTGCGGGCATGATTTTTACCGTTCAGTCGGCGAGAGAATTGATTCGGTTTGGGGCGGTTGGGGCGGTGGGAGGTGCTTTTGCTCTGGCATTTTGCCGGGAATTAGCACCGGTTTTAACGGCGGGCGTGGTGGCGGGACAAGTAGGTTCGGCTTTTGCTGCGGAAATTGGAGAAATGCAGGTGACGGAACAAATAGATGCCCTGTATATGTTGAGAACAAATCCAGTTGATTATTTAGTAGTGCCGAGGGTGATAGCTTGCTGCATAATGCTACCGATTTTAACAATTTTTGCGGTAGCAGTGGGGATTTTGGGCGGGCTGTTTGTGGCGGCTTTTTTTTACGAGTTGGAACCGTCGGTATTTTTGGAATCGGTGCGGACTTTTTTGGGGCCTTGGGATTTAGTAACTGTGGCGATTAAGAGTTTTATTTTTGGGTTGATTATTGCCCTTGTCGGTTGCGGTTGGGGGTTGACAACGGCGGGCGGTGGGAAAGGGGTAGGTCAAGCTGCAACGGCGGCGGTGGTGACTTCTTGGGTGTTTATTTTTGTGGCGGATTTCTTTTTATCGCTGTTGATGTTTCACGAATTGGGAATTACGAGAAGCGGGTAATTGTTGGTAGAAGAGTCGGCAGTTGAAACGGCGTCTCCACAGACGAAACCCGGAGGGTGCGTGGGTTGAGGAAATAACTACAGAAATTAAGTTAGTAGTGAGGATTTTAGTTTTTATTCATGGCGCAGGAATATCAGGAATATAAGGAGGGCGATAGACTCGAATTGCTTGAATGGGAACTGTGCCTTCTGTTTCAGGAATGATTTCAAGAATGTGTTTGGAGTTGCTCAAATTCTGAGCTAATGTTGTAGGATATTCGCGGTTGGAATCTGCAATTTGTGGCGGAATGTATGAATCTACAAACATCGGCTTAACTTGCCAGGAAATCTCAAAGCCTTTTGGTGTAGGCTTTTTCGAGTATTCGTAGGCATTTTGCAGCCACCAGTTTTTCGGTTCAATGGCGATGCGGCCAGATTTTGAAACGAACATTTTGTCGTTTGTACCGCTGCCGTCGTAACCTGTTTTGGAACCTGTAACGTCAAATTTAAACTTGCTGGAGTCGCTGTTAATTTCGGTAATTACTGCTTTCCAATCTTCGACGATTAGCGGTTTTTGACTGGATATTTGGAGAATTGCGGGCCAACCGACTCCCAGACTAGCGCTGGGTCTGGTGATGGTGTAAAGTTCGGGAAATTCTGAGGGTTTTTTGCCGTCGATCGCAATTTTAGCAGAAATCGCGCCGCCGTTGAAGGTTTTATCGGCGATCGCATCTATCCGATTTCCTTCAAACTCTAAAACCAACTTGCCATCTTGCCATTTAACATCAGTACCAACTGTATAGGTTTTGACTAAATCCTGCGGCGGTTGAGGAGAACTTGGGTTGTACCGCAGGTGCGGTTTTATCAAAGCAGCTAGGAGAAAATTACCCCAATCGTTGAGGTGAATGCTGTCGCTCAATAGCTGTTTTGGTTGCAAGCGATTGTCTTGCAAATACCTGCGCCAAGGTTCGCGAATTTCTGCGATTTCGCAGCCGTATTTATTGGCCAATTCAGGCAGCCATTTAGTAGAATGAGTATTGTGCCATTCATATCCTTTGACTTCTTCTGGATTATCGCTGCTGTCACCTGCGGGCAACCAGTTTATGTGGTCGGAATGCAAGAGTATTTCGCTAGCAGTGCGGCTGCGGACATTGGCAATTATCGCTTCGTAATCTTCATCGCCTCCGTAGACGTGGAAAATTAGCAAATCTGGATAAAAAGGATACAAATCGTGTTCGCTGGGACGGATTAAAATCGGCGCTGCAAATCCTCCGATCGCCCGATTTTCCACAATCAAATCTGCATAGGGAAATCGCTGTTTCAAATCCTTTGCTACATCTTTCCACCAATCTTGCTCTGTGATGGATTGACCGTAAAATAGAATGCGTACTTGGCGGCGTTCTGTGGGAGTGCTGGTGGCAAGCAACCGCATTGTCCTTTGAATCCTGGCTCCCAAATTAGGATTGTTTGCCACAGGAGCGGGCGGGGGAAATGGCGTTTCGGCAGTTATTTTTGGGAGTAGGGGGACTAACAGGAAGCTCAGACACAAACAAAGCAGCCACAAGTAGCGATAAATCTTTGATTTTTTGCTATTTCCCTGCTGTTTTGCCATTGTTTTATTTTTCCGTTCTGTAAAACTTATTCATAACTACCAACCGTAGCTGTAGGGTACGCTGCGGCGCACCTTCGGAAAGCTGTGCGGCCCATGAAAATGCGTTGTTACAATGCGCTGTACGGTAGATGACAATGCGCGCTTAACGAGTTGCTTTTTTTCTTCTGTCTGCTATATTACCAAGTTGAGCGTGACAAAAGATGATATAATGCCAGCTAATTAATTGCAGGAGATCGATCGCACATCCAATGGATTACAAAACAGCCCGCAGTTTTCTGATCGACCAAGGAAGCGCCCTCCAAACTAAAAAAAATCCCGATGCCTTCCTGATGCGCCTCAAACAAGGTCAGCCACCAGTACCCGGACAGGTGACATCGATTTTATTAGCTTTAAAAATATTGTTTGAAGGCCTGCAAGAATCTCCCATGCTCGACCGGCAATTAATCTCCGCACTGCATTTACTCTCAGTAGAAAGTTTGGAGCAATTTGAAGCCGGACTCCGCAAAGGAGTTTCTTGGCCCCCGCTGCTGAAAGAAGATTTAAGTCGAATTGCGATCGCAGTCAAGAATATTTTTGCCGGAGTGTGGCAATAGTTTCGCTCAGTCAAATCGGGATCTTTCACAATTAAAATTGTCAAAATCTACTCGCGAAAACTTTCCAGGGATGCCAAAAGAGCCGGCAGTCCGGCCAGGGAGGCAGATACCAAAGCCTCATCTTTGTAAACTCGCGATCGCGCCCTGCCAATACTTTGATACCGTGAGGCGACAGAGCCTCGCATTTCCGAATCTCCGGTTTCAGCCGGCCCTAAATTTTTGGTTTTTCGCGTCAGATTAAACATAGCAGCATCCTCAATTAATCTCTAGATATGCGCCCGTGAGATTTCTCATGGCTTGCTCAATATTTCTATTGTTACGCAAATTTTTAATAGAGATGAAACCGTGAAATAATTATTCACGATAGACAGGGATCGAGCTAAACTGCATAACAACTCTTATTAATTTGTTACAGGCTGCAGTTGTTTAAGCCGATCGCCCGCAGCGCCACAGCAGGAACCAAAATCGCTGATTTCGCAAAAAAAAACTCAGATAAATGATGCTAACTCTCAGTGCAGCCACCGTTATAGCTCAAATCAGACCCGACATCCAAAATTTGCCCGATGGAGACTATCGCTACCGAGACTCATTTGCGCTCGATCGACCTTTTCGAGAAATCCAATTTCGCAAACGAGATAAATACATCACCGGTAGCGACTCCGACAAACGCACCGGAAAAAGCTACTGTTTTCGGGGAATCCCGCAGCACAACAGCATTACGAACATCACGGTAGCGATCGGTATTTCGCCGAAAACAGCACAAAAAACCGAGTGGAAATTAGCACCGGGAAACCCGATTAATTTCGATCGGCTTTATCCGCTACAAGCTGGGCCGGGATTAGAATTATACAAATGTCTGACCGCATTTTTACCGGAGTTAAAAAAATCATGAACGAGTCAATGTAACCTAAGAACCAGCATTTTCCAATTCTTCCCGCAGCATTTTTTTGTAAACTTTCGGCAAACTAGAACTCATAGAATTGTTCTCAATGCCGTATCCCAAACTCGTCCAAGTTCCCGAAAGCATCCGCAAAACATCAGTTAATCTTTCCTGCCGCAGCATCTGTGAAATATCAGCTTTCCAAAACTTGCGATCGCTCAACCAAGCATAAACCACAGCATCCTGATATTCCGGTTCAAAACTGTAATCTTCCCAGAATAAAAAATTAGCGCGACGGGCGTGATAGCGCTTCGCTTTCTCCTTCCAAGTTGTAGTCAAAAATTGATATCTGCCCGCCGCCGTAGTACACTTACCCCGATTCGGGCCGTTAACAATTCTCACGCATTTGTCTGGATGGCGGCTCAAATCCAATACATATTTGCCGCCGTAAATAACGTGATAAGGTCGAGAAACATTTGACTCGCTAGCAGAAATAGTACGCATCAAAGCTCGAATGTAAGGATCGCCAGTTTTCATAGCCAGCGGTGGCATTTGTCTCACCTCGCTTGCTGACTGCGAAAACGGCAAATTTCCCCGCAAATTGGCAACAAAAAAAACACTGCCGCCGATCGCAGCCCCGATTAAAAGTATAAATCCGAGGATTTGAATTTCCGATCGCCTCAACAAACCAGTTTGGCGGCGGCCCCATTTCTGGGCTTCCAGCAAAGTCATTTCCATGTCCGCAATTTCGGCTAATTTTCTTGCCAGCCGCCTCCGGCGCACCCGAAAATCGTATTGATATAGCGGCGCAGCTAACAGCGTTAAACTCCATAAAACCCCCGCCAATTTGACCAGCCAGAAATCGAATTCACCCGCAATCGCCACATTTGTCAGAGTAGAGATTCCTGCGAACAATTTAGCCGGATCGATCGCGCGCGCGGGCCAATAAAAAATCGCCAGTTGCAGCAACAGCGCCAGATTAAACGCAAAAAAAAGCACTACAACAGCATTCAAGCCTTCTCGCAAGTGCGATCGCATACCAGTAAGCCCGCGCTTGAACTTGCGTCCTTTCCCCTTGGGGCCAGGTAGCATAATTAGTAACGGATTTAAGATTTTGACGGCGAAAAAGTGAGCGACAAAGAATAAAGGTAACTGAATCAGCCAAGCCGCCAGCAGCAGAGTCAGAAAGCCAATTTCATCGCTAGCGAAAGGAATGCCCCTGCGAAGGATAAAACTAAAACTCTGGGCGAGAGCAAATGCCCTTAACCACGAAATCGGATAGGGGAACCAAGCTGGCCACTTGAGAGTTTTCATGCTGGGAGAGGGAAATTTCAACGGCGGATGATAAAACTATTAAGATTTTGTCAGATTTGGCGATCGAAAAATTGCTGCAGGGTGCAAAGCGTCGATTTTAAATTGGAGATTTTAGTTTGCGTAGGGTGCGTCAGCCCAAATTTTTGACTCAAATCAAATTATTGTCGCTCTGACGCACTCTACTAGAGGCGTAGGGTGCGTCAACCCAAATTTTTGACTCAAATCAAATTATTGTCGCTCTGACGCACCCTACCCCTCATATGAGATATCGATCGAGCGATGGAACAATCGAACAATCGAACAATCGAACAATCTCTCAATCCCCCAATCTAAAATCTAAAATCTAAAATCTAAAATCGATTGACGCACCGAACCCAAACAAGCTTAATTCAATCAAACCACACCGGCAAACAACTCCTCAAAACTCTTTTGTGGGGCATCCGGCTTCGCCACAATTTCCACAATCTTGTTGCGAGAAGCCGGCTCAAACAGCGCCTCCACGCAGACTTGAGCTACCTTAGTGCGGGGAATGCTGTTCTCAAACAGTGTATCCGCACTCCTCATGACGATCGCATCTGAATTATCCTCATTTTTGAGACCGCCCGGTCGGACGATCGTATAAGTCAAGCCGCTTTTTTGCAAATACTCCTCCGCCTGTTTTTTCCACACCAGAATCAGCCAAAACAGATTCAGCGGGTGAAAAAACTGAGAAACGCACAGAGAAGTCACCAGCACAAAATGCTCAATTCCCTTAGCCTTAGCTGCCTCCACCAAATTTTTAGTACCCTCAAAATCCACCTTGTAAGGCCCTGTCGGGTCAAAACCAGGGGCCGCCCCCGTCGCGCACAGCAACACCGTACTATCGCCGATCGCAGCTCCCAGAGAAGTCGCATTTAATACATCCCCGGTCACTAACTCAGCCTCCGGTGGTAAAATCTGTCTAGCCGTCTCCAAATTTCGGACTAAAGCGCGCACGGGAATGCCCCGCTTGACCAATTCTGTGACAATTCGGCGGCCAGTCTGGCCTGTGGCTCCTGCTACAAATGCTTTCATAAGTCAGGTTATGCTGTTCTTGGGTAAATTTTGTTGCAATCTATTTCCCAATTGTAGGGAGGAAACTTCCTTACCGCATCCCCAAGCCGATCGATTGGCGTGTATTACAGGAGAGCATATTATGAAGCAGGATTCCGCTGAATATCAAACTACTGTTGAAGCTTCTGACGAAAATTGCTACCCAGATGCGAGTTTCCGACAGCCCGAAAGTGGAAGTGCGGATGCAGCAGAGGAAGTTGAGCCGATTTGGTTTCACGCCCATTTTGAAGACAGCATGGAGATGTACGCCGATGCTGCTGCGGTGGCTGAGCATTTGAACAATCACAAGAGTTGGTTTTGTCAGTGTGCTTTGCCGATGAAAGCTGAGCCGATCGGCGAAAACGGCTACGATCTATTAATCGGGCGTTTTGGGGCTTTCGGCTACCGAGTTGAAGCGAGAATCGGTTTAGAGTTGCTGCCGGCTGACGCTGAAGGCTGCTATTTGATTAAGACAATCCCGGTTCCGAATTATACCTCGCCTGGATATGAGGTGGATTTTCGATCGGCAATGAACCTAGTAGAGATACCGTCAGACGAATTTGCCGCCGATTGGCCCGCGTCGGAACGGGCTCAGCTACCGCCTGCGATTACCAGTGCTACCTGGAAGCTGGATTTGGCTGTGGGAGTTTGTTTTCCTAAGTTTATTCGATCGATGTCTCAACCATTAATAGAAAAAACCGGCAATGCGCTTTTGGAAAAAATTATCCAACAAGTCAACCGCCGCTTAACCTATAAAACTCAGCTTATTTTTCACGAAAGATTGGGAATTCCTTTTCCCAAAAATCCTAAAAAACACTAACAAAACTTGCGCCCCAACTCACCTCATCCGGTGCCAGGGGCGCATCTTACCCTTGCACAGCACAAGCTTTCTGGCGGCTTTCTCCTGACTAGATATCTTGCACTCAATCGCTTTCAAGTTCTTCAATCATCTGCGTTTATCTGTGTTTATCTGCCTGATATCTGCGGTTTCTCAATCCAGCAAACACTTAGGCAAAATATCTAATCTTCTTTTCTCAGTATCTGGAAAACGAAAATGTTTAACTCCAGCAAAACTGAGCGTCCACCATACCATATGTGCGTATTGAGCGCAGTCGAACCAAGTCACAGCAAAAACCAGATAAGCAATAGCAACTGCTGCCATCGGGTCAATCGAGCATTGGAGCGCTAAAGATAAATAATATCCCCAAAGTGCGATGCCAGCAATCAGTCCCAAAACACCAAGTGAAACCGTTGTATCCAAAATCAAATTGTGAACTTTATAAGTAGGAATTTCTCTGGTGCTAATTTCACCTTTTATGTTAATATAGTCGTAGGTAAACTCGTTCAAGTTGACAACTATAGGAGTTACTTGAGGATTTCTGAGATAGGGATAGGCAATCCCTAATCCGTCAAATCCCCATCCAAATAGCGGGCGCTTTTTGATGCCTCTAGCTGCAAGTTCCCACATCGGGGAACGGCTGGACATGACTTGTTCGATGCTCGGTTTTTGCCAGTTGAGGGGTCGGTTGACGGTCATGATGCCCACAGCGAGGGCTCCTATCAGGGCTAGGCCGGTGAGAATTTTGTAATAAGGGCGATCGAGCAAATAAGCACTGGCAACAATCAAAGCTACAATTGCACTGCGGGTAGAAGTTAGCAGCAGTGCCGGAACAGTTAAAATCAAAGTAATTGCAGTTAATTTAGTAGTCGTAAATCTCCAAAACCAACCGACAATCGCAGTAATCGCCGTCAACGCTAAAACTATGGATGCGTGCCCGCGATGGGAGTACAATCCTATGGGTTGCTGTCCTTGAAAAATGCTGCTAGCTAGAACATCATCTCGGATAAGTTGACCCATTGTAGCGGTGTAGTCAATCCGCCAGTCAATAATTTGAGGAAAGATGCTCAGAGAAAGGATGATGCCACCAATTAGCAATCCTTGGAATTGCGAATTTATCAGTTGCGGGCGCGCGATTAAAAGCAAGCTATTGCTGAGAGTGAAGGCAGCGATTAACAGCCAGTACAGCCAACCGTCTCCCATTTGGTCTTGACCGAGAAAAGATGTTAATGGGAAAGGACTTGTTAAAGTTGAAATTGCGCCGATACTGAGGAATAATCCCCATAGCATTATGGATTTAAACCAGGATTGAGGAATGGTTAATGCTTTCCTTTTTTCCGATATAATTGCGATATTGAATCCAATGATTAGCCAAATAACAAACACTTTTGGGGATGTCCAGATGTCGCCTCTGCTGATTCCCCAAGGGTTGATTAAAATGATGCTGAGGGCATATAGGAGAGTGTAAATAGACTTCATGGCTGTTTGAGTTTCCTATTTTTTAATCTTTTGAATGTTCCCAATCCGCCCGCTGCTAATAATGCTGCTAATATAGTTGTAGGTTCCGGGACGGCTTCAGCATCATCTTCAGAAAATGCCCGCATTTTGAAACTTCCTTCCCGTTCCTTGAAAGCTAGTTGAATGGGAAATGCTGTTTCGGGAGTTGAACCAATTAGTGAGCTAATGCCTGTAATTTTGAAGTTAGAAACTGGCTTTCCTAGTAAGGAAACAAAGTCTAAGCTAGAACCAGGCCCGAAATTTCCCAACAAGACGTTTCCAACTGTGACCGCAAATTCGGTATCTTCTCCTACAGGGAAGTCAAGTATTTCTGTAAATAGTGTGTCTTCTAATGCTTGAAATTCAAAGCCATAGGTTGTATAGGGGTCATACCATCGGCAACCTGGTACTTTGTTGAAGGTTTGCCAACCATTTTCGGCGGTATTAGGAAGGATGGGATTTTGTTGAGTCAAACCTCGCATTTCTTTGCTGACACCACCTCCGCCGCTGTTTCCATTGCTAAAGCTTGGTGATTCTTCTGGGTCGTAGACATTGACAAAAACTTCGTAGTTGCCTTTGTCTTGTCCGCGAGCGCCTCCATTAGCAGAACTAACGTTTAGATTGAGAGTACCGCTGCTGCCTACAGTACCCGTTAGTGCAGAACCAAAGCCATTTCCTACAGGAGAGCTATTGTCGTCGTAAGCAATGTTATAACCTGAGCTACTTGATAGACTTAAACCAGTGTTAGGATTGCATTGATTTGAGGGAATATCATTGTTAATCCAGGCAGAAAAGTGGGCACCAGGGGTAACTCCTGGGATACTAAAATTGTCCAATTCTGTACCGGAAGCTAGGCTATCCTCAAATTTGTAATTGGCAAGTTTGAAAGC
The DNA here is from genome assembly GCF_963890365.1 of Tychonema sp. LEGE 07196. Classification (NCBI taxonomy): domain Bacteria; kingdom Bacillati; phylum Cyanobacteriota; class Cyanophyceae; order Oscillatoriales; family Microcoleaceae; genus Tychonema; species Tychonema sp. LEGE 07196. The sequence goes on from NZ_CAWPRX010000087.1 coordinate 57,513, forward strand.
CCTTTTAGGGCCTGAGCCCGCTCCTCCAAAGTCTGTCACTAATTTCTCAAATGGAGCGGTAAGTTCTTTACTTAACTTCAAAGGAGTTAACTCTGTTATCTAGGTGGTTCCATCCAAATAGCCATTGCCACTTACGTCAGTAAAGGGTTCGTCTGGTGTCCAAAATCCATCACCGTTTTTGTCTTCAAAAGGTTCGCCTTGAGATCGTCTTTGGTTGCCGTCTCTATCAGTAAACGGTTCACCAAAATCCCACAATCCATTACCGTTGTTATCTTCAAAAGGTTCTCCTTCTAACATGGCTGCTGACCAGGAAAAGCCACTCAAAAAATCATAAGTGTTGTTGCCAAAATCGCCCACAAGAAATGTCCAGAAGTTGAGTTTGTTATTAACAGGGCGACGAGTAGTATCAAAAAAATTGAGTATCGACCCCTCCACATTATCATCTAATAAATAACCCGGACGGTTCTCTTTGCCTGGAGGTAAAGGATTAGGGCTACTTTCATCAAAATACCAAGGTTTGTTATCGGCCCATTGCTTTTCAAATCCTCCACTTGGAGGATCGACAAAAGTTACACCTCCTGCTGGGCGGTTATCTCCCGTCTCAGTCAGTATTTGAAGCCACTTCAGCCGAAAATCTGGGAATTCCTGACCACCCAGGTATTGCTCTAGTCCCTTAATATTCTTATTAACGGCTGTAAAGTCTCCATAAAGTCCCCGATCGCCCGCACCAGCAAGCAAAATTTTAATATCAATTTTGCCCAGAATTTCGTTGTTAACTCTCACATCAAAATTTATGTTGGCTTCAGGGGAGTTTGGTACGATAAATTTGGTGCATTCATTAGGGCCTAGACGATCTGTACATTGACTAGATCCAATAGTTTGTCCACTAGCTGATGCAGTGGGTAGTGTTATGTCAATTAATGTGGCTATACCCACTACGCCCAAAGTTGTTCCGAGTAGATTTAGTGTTAGTTTTTTCATTGAATTTATGCTCCTTTTTTTAGATACCTAACCGGGGATCGACTGCAAAGTCAGGAATCTGCTCTAACTCGAAGGTTGTTAGATTAACTCGCCACGCTCCAACTGGGAGATTACGATTTGAGCGAGGCGAAGACTCTTTGATCTCATAGAATTTTGAGTCGGGTGAAAACCTGCCAAACAAATGAGTAAAACGGAGATTCCTGAATTCGGGAATCTCCTGGCAAGTCTCAACGTTAAAAAGCATCGTGAAAGAACGAGATCGGTATGTGTAATTGGGATAAGGGTAACTGTTCTCCTCCGCAGGTAAATTTGTCATCACATTAATAACTAACAGCCGATTATTGGGTGAAAATTGAAAAGCAACTGGCCCTTCGATATTACTTCGCAAGAGGCAGATGGGCCTAAGACTAGGAAAGGCATATAGAAAGATTCCTTCCTTGCTGTTGTAGGTAAAAAATTTCTTCTCATCATGGGAGAAACCATAAACGGGTTGAGGGACACGAGCAATTTTTTTGCCACTCGCCAAATCCCAGAAAACAGTGTGGTCTTTTTGAGAAGCAGCGACAGTTTTGCCACCGTTCAAAATAAATGTCTCCCTCACAACTAGGTTCCGATTCATCTCAAAGGTACGAATCACCTTTCCCGAAGTAGCATCTTTGACGGTAACTAGACCTTTTCTGTCACCGCTAATTTGGTAACGACCAACTGTGTTAGTGTTTCCTCTCATAAGATACCACTCGCCTACTCCGTTGTCGGCTAAGGCGCTAGTTCCGATGAATGAGAGTATCAATAGACACAAAGCAACAGACTTTACCATATTAAATTACCTTTTTTTAGATACCTAAACGGGGATCGACTGCAAAGTCAGGAATCTGCTCTAACTCAAAAGTCGTTAGATTAACTCGCCATGACCTACTTCAACTGCATTGCTGTCATTCGATGCCTGAGATGTTATGTTAGCTACACACTCCACTACACCATCTTCATGGGTTGTTACTTTTCTGGGGACATGACCCAGTGCGATCGCCCCACAAAGGATTAAAGCCAATATAAACACGAAAAAATGCTTCATGTCTCAGTTTTTTTGTGTACCTGATGTTCATATTTAGATTTAAAAGAAGCTTGCTTGGATAAGTTCAAAGAATATCAGAGAACCAATACTCATCACAATCCGATAATTTACTTAATTTAGCCACATCCGGACAACAAAATTAAATTTTACATACGTAACATTATTTATGCCAAAAGGAAGATTTAAGAGAAATCTCGGCTCATTTGTTTAAAAAGTGTCAAAGGATACTGTTTTTTGTGTATAAATCCGAGCCTTACTAGAGAGCGGGTTGATTTTCTATAGCTTGAATCCAGAGGGAAACAAAAAGTTACCCAGATTAAAAGATTTTTTGGATGTCATAGTTCTGAGAAATGATTGAAGTAGAAAAAAACCAGTAAAAACTACGGTTCCACCAGGGCGCTGCGTGGCCGCGATGGGAGTACAATCCTATAGGTTGCTGTCCTTGAAAAATACTGCTGGCTAGAACATCTTCTCTGATTAGTCGGCCCATTGTAGCGGTGTAGTCAATCCGCCAGTCAATAATTTGGGGGAAGATGCTCAGAGAAAGGATGATGCTACCAATTAGCAATCCTTGGAATTGCGAATTTATCAGTTGCGGCTGTATGATTAGGAGCAAGCTGTTGCTGAGGGTGAAGGCAGCGATTAACAGCCAGTACAGCCAACCGTCTCCCATTTGGTCTTGACCGAGAAAAGAGGTTAATGGGAAGGGACTGTGCAGGGTGGAGATGGCTCCTATTGAGAGAAATATCGTCCAAAGTATGAGGCTGTTTTTCCAGTTTTGGGGAATCGCGAGGGAGTTTTTTTGCGATAATAAAAGGGCGATGTTGAGGGAAATTATTAGCCAAATAATCAATACTTTGGGCGATGTCCAGATGAGGCCGCGGGTAGTTCCCCAGGGGTTGATGAGGATGATGCTGAGGGCATACAGGATGCTGTAGAGGGTTTTCATTACTCTTTGTTTTTCCTGTTTTTGAGCTTGAGAAGTAGACCTAATCCACCGAGTGCCAAGAGAGTACCTAAGCCGCTGGTGGGTTCAGGAACGGCTTCGGCGGGGAGGGCGTCGTCGTCAGGGTTTTTAGTTTTGGAGGCTAGGGAGTTCTTATCCTCTGAGGCTAGTTCGGGGTCTTCCAGTAAGTCGCCGCTGATGCCTGCTAAATCAAGTTCATTTTCGTTACTGTCAGTTGATGATAATTCTGGGTCTTCCAGTAAGTCGCCGCTGATGCCTGCTAAATCAAGTTCATTTTCGTTGTTGTCAGTTGATGATAATTCTGGGTCTTCCAGTAAGTCGCCACTGATGCTGGCTAAATCAATTTGGTTTTCGTTGTTGTCGGTTGATAATGATTCTGAATCAAGAAGTAGATTGCTGCTAATGTCAGTTAAATCTACCTTCTTTTCGCTGCTAGGAGTTGATGACAGTTCAGAATTTTCTAGCAGTTCGCCACTAACACTAGCTACGTTTACATCTTTAGAGTTGCTAGAAGTTGAGGATAGTTCAGGACTTACAAGTAACTCGTGACTGACGCTTGCTATGTCCACGTAATCAGTGGCGTAGTTATTGTTACCTTTGTTAGCACTTTCAAAAAGTGGCTTCAGGGCGAAGGTAACGGTATTAGCACTTCTGAGAGAAGAAGCGGGAACCGCCCGAATCGGACGACCGCCACCCCTGGGACTGGGTGCTGGACGCGGACTGGGTGCTGGACGCGGACTGGGTGCTGGACGCGGACTGGGTGCTGGACGCGGACTGGGTGCTGGACGCGGACTCGGCGCTGGACGCGGACTGGGGCTGGGGGCTGGGCGAGGACTTGGGGTAGGAGATCGTCTTGGAGTCGGGCGCGGACTTGGGGTAGGGGATGGTCTTGGGGTAGGGCGCGGAGAGGGTGTAACAGACACGCATCCGCCGCCACCGCTAGCACCGGAACAAGGTTTAGGGCTAGGATTTGGAGTAAATGTGCTTGTCCAACCCCATGAAATACCATTGTAAATTTTACAAATCCAACAGTTTTATTGTTGATTATTCTAGGTTCCATAAACTTAGCTAAGTAAAGTTCAAAATTCCAATCATTGTTATAAAAGTAACTTGGTTTTGGGTTTTGTATAGAATTGTAAGGTACGTCGAACGCCGAAGACAAAAGCTCTCCTGTTTGAGCGTTGGTTTTTCCAGATGATCCTCCACCGGGATAGAAAGGGTTGAGAGGATTGGGAGTATCAATTAAATCAAAATAAGTTTTTGTCTGACCATAAACCGTTATAGGCTGACCGCCAGTATTAACAGTTGCTCTTTGAATCCAAAAAGTATCATTATCAAGATTTGGATTTGGTTCATCCTGACGGCTACGCTCGTAATCTACGGAGAAAGAAGCTCCTACTCCACCTTTATTGCCACCCGGTATAGGAAATGTCACTCCTGGATACTTACCAGCTAAATCACCTCCACAAGGAGTCAGAGGTTGACAGGGATAGTAACTTGTAACATTAAAATTCCCGTTCAAATTTGCACCTTTTTTGAATTGCCAGTTAGCTCCATAGCTTTGTCCTAGTATATTCAAAAAATCCCTGCTTCCACCCCTTTCTATTTCCTTTATATTTTTCGTTTTTACAGTAACAATGCCATTAAGAGTGCCATCGGCACTACTTACCTGTACAGAATCAGAAGAACTATTTGTTTGACCTTTGATGTTAAACGCAAGGCTATACTGACACATCGGCTCTGTCAGTACCGCTGTTGCTAAAATAATCACGGACAATTTTTGCGATCGCATTTTTGTATTTCTTTATTTTCAAAAAAGATTAGGCTTGGTTCAAAGATGATGCCAAAGGCGACTGGGAAGCAAGTCTGGCTTAGGAAGACACTAATTTAATTTCTACCCAGGGAGTAGAAAATAAACCTTTCACAATTCCTTTTAACTGCCCACGTTGTCCATTTTTTAGATCGACGTAAGAAATCTCTGTATTAGCATTTTCGTAGTTTAATCTAACATGATAAGTACCGGGGCTGAAAGTTCCGGACAATGAACGACCCGTACTCCGATCGAACACTCCAAATAGAAGCCTATTTTCGTTCCAGTAAAATTCTCCTTCCCAAAACACTGTGAAGCTTTTTCCAGGTTGAACCAATGGAAAATCACGCTCACTCAGAGGTATAAGACTTATTATAATTCCTTCCATTAAAAGGAATTTATCATTCAATCCTAGGAATTCTGGGGTAAGGTGGTACTTATTGAAACGGATGGGTAGTGAGGTTTTGTTGGTAATGCGGATACCAAATTGCCAAGGGGTCTTTATATCTGGCATATTTTCTGGAATAGTCACTACCTGATTCGGCACAACAGTTTCAAAGATGACTCCATCTACTTCAACTGAATTGTTGGTATCAGTTAACTGAACAGATGTTAATTCAGTAGTTTTGACTGCTCTCATATTTATTGAAGCAAATACTTCGCTAGAAGCATGAGTTACTGCTAGTCCTCCAGACAGAAATAAAGCCACCAGAAATATAAAAAAATACTTCATATCTCGCCCTCTCAATTACCGGACAATCAGCGAACAAACCAGAACCACACCGCCGCACCAATTACCGTCAACCAAGATAATTTACCGCCACCGCTAGAAGGTCGGGGCTGCTTCACTAAAGTGTATCGATAATATCCTAAAACAGGCTGACAATCATTTCGAGCCGACGCAGAACTAGGCCAATTTAGACTCAGATGTGAGTAGTCCTGCATTCTGTCTGAGAGTAAACGCACTACTAGATTGCCCGAAAAGCATGATAATCGAGCTAGTTGATAATACGAAGAAAAATTTTCTGAATTGCATTTTTTTCACCTATTGGGCAAATTAAACAAAAAGAAATAGTGATTCGCCATTCAAAGCTCGATTAAGCGGAATTCAACAAAGGGAGTATCCACTCGCCCAGTCCAAACTTTTTCTATTGGCTGAATTTCAATCGACTCCCCAGCAAGATTTGTCTTCAGTATGCTATCACTCGTATTTTCATACCGGAACCGGAGGTGATATATACCTGGCTTGAGTGAGTCAAAATGGCACAAGCCACCATATCCGCTATGGACAAGAAGGGAAAATTTATCTGGCTTTCTCCAGGAAAGGTCGATACCTGGAAAGAATGTCAGACTTTTCCCCGGTTTCACTAACAGAAAATCAGATTCTTCAGGTCCTCTCATCCAGTCGCTAATGCCATAGTCTCCCCGCCGTACCTGACCATCTGGCATTACAAGGTCTGGGGCAAAAGTGCCATAAAAGCTGAAGTAAAATGGGGTTGGCGTGTTGTTGGTCATCCGCATACCAATCTGTACAGATTGGTATGAATTGTCACTCTTATTTGGCAGGGTTAACAATGGCTCAGGTATGAAAGTTTCAAAACGAATACCATCTACTTCCACTGCACTGTTATGCAACCCAACAGGTTGAAGTAGGCGAAAATTAGCTAAGGGAGTTACCAACTGACCTGTCCCAGCTACTTCTATTCTCTCTAGCGGCATTTCTTTTTTTTCTAGTATTTCTTTAATGTTAAAAAGAGTGAATGGATTTGTGTATACTATTATCCCCGTCGGAGTTTCATAAGTGAATCGAACCTGATATTCCCCAGACCCAAGAATATCAAAAGACCAAGATTTATCGATATCAATAGGGCTTTCATCGTAGGTGGGGCGATGTAATATCAGTTGAAGTAAATTATTTTGCCAAGACAGTCTTCCCTCCATAGAGGTGGATATCTGCTGTCTGACCCCAACTAACGAGCCATGATATTCTCCGTTCCCAATTTGCCTATTTATCGGTTCTCTTCGGTGCAGTGCTTGACCATCTGGTCCAAATATTTCTGGAATTAAAGCATCATAATCTATAGCCAAGGGAACAGGGGCTGGTGTATTATTAGTAAGGCTGACAGTAAAGCTGAATTCAGCAGTGACACCGGGCTTGTTTTCGGGGATGGATATTGCCACAATTTTTGGCCATTCCATTTTCAGTTGAAGGCTATTTTCTTTCAGTTGGAGGCCATCTTGTTTAACGTTATTGCTCCGCTTAGATTTTCTAGATGCCATGTTTGTTACCTTTTCAACTTTTGAATTTTCATTGCCAACAGCTTGTATACTTCCATAGGTTACTACCAAAAGCGCGGCCATTAGTAAAGCTAATAAAAACCGGAAAAAATACCTCATTGCTCGCCCTCTCAATTACCGGACAATCAGCGAACAAACCAGAACCACACCGCCGCACCAATTACCGTCAACTAAAATAATTTACCGCCACCGCTAGAAGGTCGGGGCTGCTTCACTAAAGTGTATCGATAATATCCTAAAACAGGCTGACAATCATTTCGAGCCGACGCAGAACTAGGCCAATGTGACGAAGAAGAATTTGACCAATAATTGGACGGCATATTCTGCATTCTACCGGGGGGAAACCATAGGATAATTGCAGTTTTAAACGCTCTGGCAAGTGCTGTTGAGAGGCAATTTACTTTTTAGTTGCTGCCACAAACTCATACTTCAGATCGATGGTGGGAGTTTGGCCAATTGTGTGATGGCAACTGCTACAAAACTGATTGCTAGCTAGCAAAAGATTGTTGTCTGCAATCACGTCTGTCGCAGTAATGTTTTTACCGTAAGCTTGTCCCCAGTAGTTCATAAGTCCTCCTGATGCCCCTGATTATAAAAGAAAAGATTGATAACGATGCCACAAATGTATCTAGTTAAAAGCTCAATCAAAAATAGACAACATCATTAAGCTTTGTAACTGTTCTATTTACACGACTTAACGGCTGGACTGAATTTCGATTAGAAACACGCTATCAACATTATTAGAGTACAGCATCAGTATTTTTACTGAACTTTTTGATGTTCATATTAAATCCCAAATTTATGCTCGACCGGGTATTTATATGTAGGTACAGTGAAGTTAAGTTTACAGAATATTTACAATATACTCCGTTGACTTCACACAATCTTCAAAAGTAATTATTGCCTAGGATTATAAATTCTATCCGGTAGACTATAAAATTGGTGATTTTACAGCGGCACAAAATACAACTTCGTCTCTAACCTTGCTTAAGTAAGTCTAATTTTTTTATCTAAGTAGTTTTACTTAAATGTGTGATGCAAGCCGAAACGTCGATTCTCTACAGGATAGCTGCGCTTCACGCACGTTTGGACAATTTACTCAAAAGGTCGATCGACAACAAACAGACAACAACCCTAATAAATACCTTTAAATTTAATTTTTGGGGCAGACTCTCCAGCCCACCCCACTCATGGTTTCAAGAAACAGGATGGGGAAAATTAGAGCCGCGCCAGCTTATCTTAATATCTGGCGCTTAAATTTATTTCCGCACCATCACGGACTTAATCGCAGCATTCGGCTGATACTTGTTAGTCTGATAAAATCCACCTTGACCAGTACCATAAACTCCTGCAAATTGCTTTCCCTCAGCCTTGGGAACAAACATAATTTTTCGAGTCGGTTGTTTGGCAAAAACCACTCCTTCTCTCATTTCATTGTCCACGTTATAAGATAAAGTAGCTTGGCCGTAAATTGCTTCTGTTTGTTTCAATTTCATTCCCGGCCCGACGCCCTGAAGTGTTTTATAATTGGGGTTGTCAGTCATCAGAAGCTCAATAACATCGCTATCTTTGAGCTTTGTACCAGCAGCGTAGATAATCCGATACTGCACTTTGCCCGATCGACTAATCGCCACTGCATCAAAGTCTACCATAAAAGGAGACTCTACCTTAAACTGTGCCGCGGAACCGAGAGCTTGTTTCAGTTGTCGGAAAGTCATTCCCACTTTTGCTTCGCCAATTGCCCGATCGCTAATTGCTACACTTGTAGAAGAAGGTTTTGTCGCAGCATTGGCCGTTTCCCCCAGCTTATGTGCGCCCCCACGCGCCACAGCAGCGCCGGGAATCGAGATTAAGGTGAGGTAACTGCCGATCGCCAGCAAAACAGCTATCATCGATCCAGATAAAATTTTTAGATTCAACATGAGTAATTCCTCAAGATTTCAATTTCGATTATCAACCCGCATCTTCTTAACAGTTTTCGGGATAACTTTGTTAGTTTGGATTCTCCGAGGTGTTGGCCTCTTGACATTCCTTCCCGGCGGTGTTATTTGGGTACTAATTTTTCTGTCTTTTGTTACGGGTATCCTCAGCACTTTACTGCGCCGATAACCAAACATCCGGTATTTATTGCCTTTCTCAAAAAGGTGAAAATTCAGTCGATTTTAGATTTTAGATTACTGTTGACTGTTGACTGTTGACTGTTAACTGTTGACTGCTGTTATTTGTTATTTGTTATTTGTTATTTGTTGGTTGCAATGCCCAATCCCTCCGCAACGCTAGAGTCCAATCCCTCCGCAACGCTAGAGCCCTCCGGCCCTGCGCGGGTCTTCTTCCCAATCCCTCCGCAACGCTAGAGCCCTTCGGCCCTATACCCTATACCCAATGCCCTTCGGCCCTATACCCTTCGGCCCTATACCCTATACCCAATGCCCTTCGGCCCTATACCCTATACCCTATCGATTGTTTCATGGCTTTTCCTACTGTCACGTTTAACTGAGCTCCGAGCAACATCGCCAAAGAAGAAAGATCGAGCCACAACAGCAACATAATAAAAGTTCCGATCGTCCCGTAAGCCCAAGTGAAATTGCTCAAATGCACAACATAAAACCGAAACAAAGCCGAAAACAGCGCCCACAAAATAGCAGCAAAAACTGCTCCCGAAAAAATCGGAATATCGGCTTGGTGGCGGCTGGGCCCGTAACGATAAACAAAGGCAAAGGCAACTGATACAATCCCTAAAGCAATCGGCCACCGCCACAGCCCCCAAACAGCTAATAGTTGCGACTCTAAAGGGCAGTTTTTGGCTAGCAGCAAGCAATTTTGGACATCTTTTAAATCGCAATTGGCGACGGACTCCAACAGGCAACTCTGGCGGGCAATAGCTTGTACAATTAAGTCGCTGACAAATATGGCTCCCGATGCTATAATTAACAGCACAATTGTACCGATACTCAGACCTATAGAAATGAGTTTCGCTTTCACAAAAGATCGAGTTCGATCGCTAGGGATTTTATGGATGCGATCGAGAGCAGCCATCGCCGCGCTCATGACTCCAGAAAATGCCCACAGCGACACTACAAAACTCACGGAAAACAGCCCTTTATTGCGAGTTAACAGAATTTCTTTGATGACGCCGCGAATTAAATTGCGAATGTCATCGGGTATGACTTCCCCCAAAAGACCGGCGATTTGATACAGTGTTGACTGCAAAGGTTCAAAAAGGGCGATCGCCGACAACACCGCCAACAGCCCCGGAAATAGCGCCAGTATAGAATTGTAGGCCATTTCTGCAGACAGCCCCGGCAAGCGCTGCTCTCCCGCTTGCGCGCCGACTTCCCTGAGCGTGCCCCAAGTCAAACACCGACAAAACACTAAAAAATCACTAAACTTTTTTGTGATGGCTCGAAGCTGCTTTAAAAGCGCCTTAAACAAAGCTAAACTCAGGTAGCGCAACCAGTAATAAATGTTCATAGGGCACAGGAAAGGGGAAAGGTGAAAATGCAAAATGGATGTAGGGGCGATCTTCTTCGAGGGTTCCGCTAACGACAATTGGAAATCAAGAGCGTTAATTAATTAATTAAGCTATTACCCATTCTTCAATCTAAAATCTAAAATTAACAATATGGCTCAGGATGTCAGACAGTGGTTAGATGAAATTAAGCGGCTGCAACAGCAGTTAACAGAGGTTTCGCGCGATCGCGACGAAGCAGGTGAAAGTGCGGCTCAGTGGCGACAGCTTTACAATACAGAAGCCGAACAGCGCCGGAATGATGCTAAATTAACTCAGCAAAGCATCGCTGCTTTGGAAGCACAAATAGAAGAGTTACAAAGTTTTTCGCCGATTGCGCCCGAAGGCGAAGATGCTGGAATTGCTCGCCAGCAGGAAGTCGCACAACTGCAAACAGTGGGCGAACTTAAAGCTAAGTTAGCAGAAGTTCTCGAAGAGCGCGATCGGGCGATCGAACAAATTAAACAATTGAGTCAAGCCCTCAAACAAGAAGAAGCCCGTCACGCCGATACTAGCAGGAATTTAACCACCGCCCTCGGAGATGCAGTTGACTTGCTGGCGAAAGCACAAACTGTTCCTACTACCAAAATGGAAACACCAGCATATTCTCTTGAAATAGTACCTACCCGCACTGCAAATCCCGGCGAAACTGCGATCGAAATTCGTCAAAATCCCGCTCCAACCAATCGAAATTCCGCGCAGCTTCCACCTTCTAAAAACCAGTTAATAGATTTACCGCCCTTTGGGAATTAGAAATGAGCAAAGCGACTTGTGGCGAAGATTTGTTGGACGGTTAGATTTTGTGCGATCGACTAATATAACAAAAACGGTTCGTAGTGTTGACTTTATTCCACAAAAAAATAACTACTAATATAACAAAAACGGTTCGTAGTACGGACTTTATTCCGCACTACGAACCGACTTTATTCCGCACTACAAACCTGTAGTGTTGACTTTAACTGGTTCCCATGCTCCAGCGAAAGGAACCCATATCACTCTTGCTCTGCCTCGCTTTATGTAACTGTTTCCCAGATGGAGGTAGAGCCTCGCCTATCTGCGTTACCAGGCAGAGCCTGGTAACAAGTAGCAAGTAGTTTCTTCCTTCTTCCTTCTTCCTTCTTCCGACGGACATCGGACTTACATCCGTTACATCCGTTACATAATCCGTTGCCGAACTTCCTTCTTCCGACGGAAATCGGACTTACATCCGTTACATCCGTTACATCCGTTACATAATCCGTTGCCGAACTTCCTTCTTAAAATCCCATCGCCCCAGCTACAGCATCCAAACTAGGAGCAATTCCCTGTTTGAATTTGTTATTGCTGTGATTGATTGCTGTATCCGGGTCTTTTAAGCCGTTACCGGTGAGCACGCAAACCACTGTCGCTCCTGTCGGAACTTGGTCTTTTACCTTCAGCAAACCGGCTACAGAAGCGGCGCTTGCGGGTTCGCAGAAAATCCCTTCTTGGGATGCTAGCAGGCGGTAAGCGTCGAGAATTTCCTCATCCGTAACAGCACTAAAACTGCCACGGCTGGCTTCCGAAGCGGCGATCGCCTGTTTCCAGCTAGCAGGGTTGCCGATCCGAATTGCTGTCGCCAAGGTTTCCGGGTTCGCCACCGCTTTGCCGGTTACTAACGGCGCTGCTCCGGCTGCTTGAAATCCCATCATCTGCGGCAGGCGCGAACATTTTTTTGCTTGGTGGTATTGACAAAAACCCATCCAGTATGCTGTGATGTTTCCCGCATTTCCTACGGGAATGCACAGCCAGTCGGGCGCGTCGCCCAAGGCGTCCACTACTTCAAAGGCACCGGTTTTCTGCCCTTCTAAGCGGTAAGGATTGACGGAGTTGACTAAAGTCACGGGATAGCTGACGGCCATTTCGCGGACGATTTCTAAGGCTCGATCGAAGTTTCCCCCAATCGCAATTACTTCGGCACCGTAAAGCAAGGCTTGTGCCAACTTGCCCAAAGCGACGTATCCTTCGGGAATCAGCACGAAAGCCCGCATTCCGCCGCGTCTGGCGTAGGCTGCCGCGGCGGCGGAAGTATTGCCGGTGCTGGCGCAAATTACTGCCTCTGCGCCGGCTTCCTTGGCTTTGGAAATTGCCATTGTCATCCCCCTGTCTTTGAAACTACCAGTGGGGTTGAGGCCGTCGTATTTGACCAGGACGCGCACGTCTCTACCGATGAGAGAGGCGATCGCCGGTGCTGGAATCAGGGGAGTGTTGCCTTCTTGGAGCGTCACTACGGGCGTGGTTTCCGTCACCGGCAGGTAGGGGCGATAAGCTTCGATCAAGCCAGGCCAACCGTAGCGTTTCGGCGAGGCTGCAGGGGCAGCGGAGTTAGCAGCGGAGTGAGTAGCAGAGTCAGTAGCAGGTAGGATCGGGGTCACGATGTCAATGGTTTCTAGGCTTTGGCAAAGAATTTACACTAATTTTAGCTCGATCGGTTAATTTGATGTTTAATACGATCGGTTCAGGTTAAAGTAACTTAATGGTGTGAATGCGTAGATATGTCTACTCAATTACTAATGTCAAATAATTCATCCACTCTTTCCCGGCCTCAAATCACCGCGAGCCATCCCGAAACGGCTAGTCCTTCTGCCCGATCGACCTGCTTGACTCGCAAATTAGATTTGGTGAAGTGCCCCTACCAAGCCGATCAGCAAGTTAAGTTCCTGCACTTACAAGCGGAAATTGACTCCTTGCTGTTGCAGGTACAAACTCTCAAACAGCAGCGCTCTGTTGCTTGCTCTCAATTGGCGATCGAACACAATTCTGTTGTCAGCAACGGCAATTAGTAGTGACAACTCGTGCTAATTGTGCCGCCCCTGTGGTATAAAAAGTAAAGTTTTGTTAACCCCAGTTAACCTGAGTGTTTTTTAAACCAAAAGCGCTAGCCATTATCAACGGCGGCTAGCGATAGCTAGCATTTGCTAAAACGCCCCTGCCTGTTGTTCAACTCGTCTGTCCCTAGCTGACAGCGAGCTGATATTTTACTGTGCTTTTGTACTGCGTTAATTTTGTTAAGCCATCCACATGGCATACGGAGAATCGAAATCAATTTATGACAGCATCGATCGAAAAACCACTAAAATTGACATCCGCAAGTGACACTTCCAACCTGCGCCTCAAAGATATTCTCAAAACCCTGCCGCGCGAAGTGTTTGTCAAAAACCCCCGCAAAGCTTGGACAAAAGTCATCGTCAACGTTTTATTAGTAGCTGTCGGTTATGTTGGCATAGCAGTATCACCTTGGTATTTACTGCCCCTGATGTGGATTTTCACCGGTACCGGATTAACGGGTTTTTTTGTCATCGGCCACGACTGCGGCCACCGGTCATTTGCTAACCGCCGCTGGGTAAACGATTTAGTCGGACATCTCGCATTTTTGCCCTTAATTTTCCCGTTCCACGCATGGCGGCACGGACACAATTATCACCACAAGCATACCAACAAAATTGGCGAAGATAATGCTTGGCAGCCGATGACAGCAGCCGACTATGCTGCTGCACCCAAAGCTTTACAAATAGCTTATAGTTTAATCTTCGGCCCGATGTGGTGGGTTGGCTCGATCGCCCACTGGGCAAAAGTACACTTCATGTGGTGGCGCTTCAAAGGCCAACAGCGCGAACAAGTGCGGTTTTCAGTTTTGGTAGTTTTAATCGGTGCTGCGATCGTATTTCCGTTGTTAATTGCCACCACAGGCATTTGGGGAGTCGTGAAATTTTGGTTGATGCCTTGGATGGTTTACCATTTCTGGATGAGCACTTTTACAATTGTTCACCACACAGCACCAGACATTTCATTTAAACCAGCAGCAGAATGGAACGAAGCCCAAGCGCAACTATCGGGAACAGTCCACTGCGACTATCCCCGCTGGGTAGAGTTTTTGTGTCACGACATTAACGTCCACGTTCCGCACCACCTTTCAACAGCCATACCCTGGTACAACTTGCGCCTCGCCCACAGCAGCCTCAAGGAAAACTGGCAACCTCATCTCTACGAAACCAAGTTTTCTTGGTCTTTAATGAAGCGAATTGCCGACAACTGTCACCTGTACAATCCCGCAGGCGGCTATCTGACACTAGAGGAAGTTAACGCTCAAATCAAGTAGTCAGCAGTCATTAGTTGTTGGGAATTGGTTATTAGTTATTGGTTATTGGTTATTGGTTATTGGTTATTGGTTATTGGTTACTTGCTACGAATTCCCAATTCCCAATTCCCAATTCCCAATTCCCAATCCCTCCGCTTCGCTCCGCCCAATTCCCAATGACAACTAACAACTAACAATTAACAATTAACAACTAACAACTAACAACTAACAACTAACAACTAACAACTAACAACTAACAACTAACAACTAACAACTAACAACTAACAACTAACAAATTATAAAATCCCTTGAGTTTTAATCCTAATAACTGTCGCAACGAAAGCGAAGTAGAAAGCAAACTCATTGTCACTTATCTGTTGCCAAAACTGGGCTATACCCCCGACAGTTGGCATCAAGAAATCGCCTTTGGGAATATTCGCCTAGACTTCCTCTCATTTCGCATCCAATACATTCCCTTAATGCTCGATGCAGACTCGCAGATGAGTATAGTCATCGAAGCCAAACATCCCAAGGAAAAATTAGACCGTCACGTCAGGAGACTGAAGCGTTACTTAACAAGTTTAAGCATTCGCTACGGAGTCATAACTAACGCTAAAGAAATTAGAATTTACGAAAAAGTCAACGATGATATTCAGCTAGTTTTTCAGTGTGCCGGAGAAGAGTTAGAAACTAGACTTGATGAAATTATCGCTTTAATTGGCAGAGATAGTTTAAAATCTCTAAAAGCTCCAGAAAATCTCGAACAGGAAGATAGTAATATTGATTTATTAATTCCTGATTTAATTAACGAAGTATCAATACAACCGGACAATCTCGCCACCTCAGAACCAAAGTCAAGTGACATCTCAGAACCCCAAAAAATACCGGAAAATAATGCAGTTAATCTGCAAGTTCAATCAGATGTAACTGTTTCCTCTAACAAGCCAAATACTATGAAAATAATTGCAGTCTACCACAACAAAGGCGGCGTTGGCAAAACTACAACAGTAGTCAATTTAGCGGCAGCGCTGAGCAAGGAAGGTAAAAAAGTTTTAGTCATCGACTTAGACAGTCAAGCAAATACAACCTTTGCAACTGGCTTGGTAAAATTTGATGATGAAGAACAAGACGATTTGAAAGATAGCAATATTCTTCACATTTTACAATCAGAAGATTTTTACTCAATAGCCGAAGTAGCACGCAAGTCTAATTTTTGCAATCCCGCCATTGATGTGGTTCCTTCCCACATCGATTTAATGTACTACGAAACGGAACTAAATCAACTAGACTACAGCCGCATGATTTTAATCCAAAAACTAGCGGAAGTTCAAGATAAGTACGATATTGTACTGATCGATACGCCGCCGTCTTTGAATTTTTATGCGAGAGTAGCCCTGATTGCTGCGGATTATTTGATTATTCCTTCTGACTTAAAACCCTTTGCCAATCAAGGACTGATTAATGTCAAGGATTTTATTAAAAAAGTTAATGGATTCAAGAAACAAATTGGCAAGAAACCTCTAGCAATTTTAGGAGTTCTGCCTTGCAAAATCTCGACAAATGCTAAATTTGTACAGTACAGTTTGCCGAAGCGGCGGGAAACAATTCCCCAACGTTACGGTATTGAAATTATGGACAGCGTGATTTACGAGAGAGATGATTTGGCTAAGTGTGCAGAACAAATTCAAATCGTGGGAGATATGGAAATTTCCGATCCGATTTCGGTACTGGACTTTAAGCCAGATTCCATCGCTGCTCAAGAATTTGAAATGCTAGCAGTAGAAGTTTTGGAAAAAACAGGTAAAAATTAATGAAAAAATTATTTCCGTCGCTGGTTGCGGTGAAAAAGATTGTATCTGCTGTGCCTTCTTCCAATTTTGCTGAGCCGGATTTGGAGAAATTAGCGAGACTGATTTTAGATTTGGGAGGATTGATTAATCCGATAATTGTTCGCCGCACGGGTATGGATTCCTACGAAATAGTAGATGGAAATTTTGAGTATTACGCGGCGGCGAGAGCAAAGGAAATTGAACCTTTGAAGGGCGAGACAATCGGTGCATTCATTCTGGAACCAGAAAATGAAGAACTTCTCCTCGCACAACTGGAAATTCTCAGAAGCGGCGCTGTCAGTGAGAGTAGGGGTGAAAGTGCAACTCCCGAAGAGTTATCGATAACTGAAAGTGTGGGTGAAAATCCGGTTTCGGAACCGCCATCGAGTTTTGAGCAGCGGTTGATTAATATTGAAGCTAGGTTAGAAAATGAAATCAATGAATTGAAGGCGGAACACGCCCGCGAAAAACAGGTGTTGGCTGAGAGAATACAAGAAGTTGAGAATCTATTTTCCCAACAATTACCTGTGTTAATTGAGGCTGGGCTGGATCGCAGAATTGAGCGGTTGAAATTAGAGAGTGAAGTTGCAAAACCTCCGGCGGTAGAGCCGGAATCTGTTACACCGAGCTTGTCAGGTGCGATGCCGCTTTTGGAGGCATTGAATAATCAAGATAAAGCTCAACTGAAAGCGAGTTTAGAAGCCACTACGTTTTTGAAGGCTCCGGTGATACAATTAATACTTAAAGAGCGAGATGTGCGGCCGTTTGTGTCCTTTGCTAATGTGGTGGAACGCATTAAGGGGTTAACGGACAAAACAATGATTAAAATCATTGATTATTGGCAAAATACTCATAAGCTGTGATCTGTTTAAATTTGATTGTTGGGGCGGACTTCTAGCCCGCCCCACAAGAGTTGAAATTCGAGTTGAAACCTGATTTTTGACAGGTAATTGACTAGGGCAAAAATACTTATCACTTGCAATTGCATTGTTGGGGCGGGCTAGAAGCCCATCCGACAAAAGTTGAAACTGCCCGATCGCCCCCACAGCCAAAAAAAGTAAAGATGAGTGAAGCAATGTATCATTGGTGTCCCACAGGCAGTTAAACTCATCACAGTCGATTTTTTGTAGGAAGTGCAGTAAGTTTTGCCGCCCATGCTATCAAATCCACCAAACAGAGTTTTGTAACCGATCGCCTTTCATAGCAAAACATGGCCATCAGCAAGACTGGATAAGCCGCGAGTAAAAACCAACCTGTTGCTGAACAGATTTGCTTTTTAGCGTTTTCCAGCCAAATAACTAATACCAAAGCGACTAGCATCGCGATCGCGGGTTTATTTAACAGCGTAGGATCAGTAATCAGCATATCCGATTAACCGAACCATCTCAAATCAAGTTAACAGCCGCGACTACTTGAGGTTTTTTTCTGCATCAAAATAATTATTATTTGCATGATTTTGCAACTTTAACTGTTCTTGCATTGGCATAAAAGAGTATTTACTAGAACTAATTCGCTGTGAACTATAAATGCCCGCATGACCTGAAAAAACATAGCTCATCACACAGGATATCGCAATAAATACCCCAGATTCAAGACCAAAAAGTTCAATTCCCATTAAAGTTGAGGCGATCGGTGTATTCGCCGCACCGCCAAAGACAGCAACAAATCCCATTCCTGCCAATAAAGGTGCTGGTAATGCCAAAATTAATGACAAAGCATTGCCTAATGTTGCACCAATAAAAAATAGAGGAGTCACTTCCCCTCCCTTAAAACCTGACCCTAAAGTTAACGCAGTTAACACTATTTTTGCTGCAAAATCCCAAGGCGGTAACTGAGTGTTAAACGCATCGACAATGGTAGGAATACCCAAACCGATATATTTAGTTGATCCAATCGCCCACACACTCAGTGCAACAATCGCACCACCGATCGCAGTACGAAAAGGAGGATAGGATATTTTTGATTTAAAAAAGTGGCTTATTTTATGAGTGAGTCTGGCAAAAATCATCGCTACAATTCCGAAGATTGCACCAGCGATAATTGCAGAAATTAGCCCCATTGGAGTCATTGTGGGTACAAAGGTAGCATGGCGGTATGCTGTATGATGCAGACCCAAAGCTAAGGTAACGCGATCGCCCACAACTGCAGCAACCAAACAGGGAAAAAGAGCATCATGTTGAATATTTCCAATTGCTAAAACCTCTAAACCAAAGATAGTTCCAGCTAAGGGAGTTCCGAAAACGGAAGCAAATCCACCACTGAGAGCAGACATTAATAAAATTCGTCGATTAGCGTGTTTAAAGCGGAATATTTTAGTTAATTGGTCTGCGAGTGATG
Source organism: Tychonema sp. LEGE 07196 (assembly GCF_963890365.1). Taxonomy (NCBI): domain Bacteria; kingdom Bacillati; phylum Cyanobacteriota; class Cyanophyceae; order Oscillatoriales; family Microcoleaceae; genus Tychonema; species Tychonema sp. LEGE 07196. Next base: position 76,411 of record NZ_CAWPRX010000087.1, read on the forward strand.
CAGCAATTTGCAGTGCTGTCCCTTCACGACCTGCAGAACCCCCAAATAAATGAGTCATATCTGTACCTAGCAGTACCATCGGAGCCATCCGCAACGGAATAATATTTTTCGGGTTATGAATCTCTTCGAGTAAAAGATTATTTCCAGCTTCTACATTTTTTCCATATTGATGATAAATCCAACCACTTAAGAATCCAGCTAGGGGCAATAAGGCAATAATCCACAGATGAGACTCTCGCCAATTTGTTGCCCACTCTAAAGATGCTAGGAGAGCAGCAGAACCTAAGCCGGAAAGAATACCAACTAGACAAGAAATGATGAACCACTTACTGATTTTGACTAAGGCAATGAATTGCTCAAATTGCTCAAACCATTTCATGAGAAAAATTTCTATTTTTGAATTCGATTTTGGTGAATATTAAAGTAGCGAAACCTCTGTTGCAAATATCACCAAATCAGGGTTAAGTTGTGCGATATTCTCCCAGAATTACGGGGAATAAAACTATTTTACTCTCGTAGTTTGCGCTCCAGAACTGACTAATATCAAATACTCTTTTCATCGGAATAGTAAATTCAGGCGTTGACTGTTGACTGTTAACAGTTAACATTATGTATGAGTGCAACCGGAATTGATATAACACCGGTTCGCAAATTGGTAGATTATCCGCCGATTTCAGCACTTCTGGACTAAAAACATCACTAACTTGCGGCCCTAAAACTATCCCCACCAAAATCATCCCAATCAAAGGGGGACAAACTAAGTGACGGGAAATCTGACCCGTAAAAAAGCCCATGAATAAAATCCACAGGACACTAGCTAACATGAGATTCCTTTCTCCAGATCCTGAGTATGGACAAAGGCTTGCTAGCTTTGAGAAGTTAGTGAGAAGTTTTCACGACCCTACTCTCCGGCAGCAAGCCAGAAAAGTAGGAGCCATCAGCCTTTTAGTCTTTCAATTAACGCAAGGAAAGAATGACTGTTTAGGCGGTTTTGGCGAGCTCCATCGCCATCGACAGTATCATAGCATCTTTTGTACAGAATTAGCGAAAGAATATCTTTGATTGCAGAATCGCGCAACTCGCAACGTCAGCCTGTTAGCGAAGCCCTCGCAGAGGCTCGCCCTAACTCGAAAAAAAGTAAAGATGAGTAAAGCGGCGTATCATTTGTGTCCCACAGCCAGTTAAACTCATCACAGTCGCTTTTTTTAGGAATTGCAGTCTGTTTTGTCGATCGCCCGGGTTCTCACCGCACAGCCAGCGGCACAGTAAAGCACTGCGGCGATATGTCCTCCTGAGCGCACAGTCTGGCTAAGGTGTTTGTCTCGCACCTTATGGCTGAGAGTTCTTGGGTTAATCTCGCATCACTCAAAACGCAGGCTGTAAAGTGCAAATATACATAATTACCCAAACACCATAATTTTGATGACAAAAGGGGACTTGTAACAAGATGGATCGATCGCAAGATCAAAACCGAATAGTTGAATATTTACGGATTAAGCCAATTAGTCACAGTCAGATTTATACTTCGCAAATTGCGGTACCTGAGACTGAGGGGAGAGAAATCCCTCGCGAACGCCGCGAAGCTCTCAGAAGAAGCCTCATCGAGCAAGGTAGCAACTTAATTCCTTTAATTGTACGTCCTACAGAAGCTTACAGCAACGAAGAAGAATATGAAGTAATCTGCGGCTCAGATTGGTGTATTGTTGCCAAAGAACTCGGCACCGAGCAAATGTGGGCTTGGGTGTTTGAAATGACGGATGAGGAGGTAGCTGCTGCTCGATCGGAAATGGAACATTTAGCTCCGCAACCGACTCAGAAAACCGCACAACTTGAGACTCTACTGCAACAATTTGAGCTGTCGTTTCAAAAAAAAGTCGATAGTCTAACTAAACAAATAGAACAATCTGTTAAAAAAAATGAAGATTTACTAAAAAAGCAACTAAAAGCTCTAATTGAGCCTAATTTTGAGAGTGACAGAATAGAACAAATTCAGCGTCGGCTCGAACAAGTTGAAAAAACATTTCACGAAAAGGTAGATAAATTGGCTAAAAAAAATGAACAGTCTGGGAGCGATAATTCTCCGAAATCGGCGGTAATTTCTGAGATAAATCTGGCAGGTGCGTCGATCCAGTTGGATGAACTAGAAAAGCTGCTGTCAATAAAATTAAAACGCACAGTCCAAATTATTAATCAGTTTGTTTCCGAGGCGATTGAAGATGTAGAAAGCGATCTCAAAAATCAAATCGCTATACTCCGCAGCCAACTTTCCGACGGTGCGACGCCCTCAGAAATACCGCCGCAAATACAGGGTAAAAAGCAGCCGAAGTCGCAGCGTCAGAAGCAGTCGAAGGCGCAGCAAAAACCTCAGCTACCGCAGTTACAGTTGCCGTTGCCGTTGCCGTTTCCGCCCCAAGAGGAAGACTACGAGGATCTTTCACTGAGACGGTTAAAGGCGATCGGCAAAGACCGGAAATTGCCGGGATACGCGCGCATGAAACGACCGGAAATTCTAGCGGCTCTCAGAGAATCTGACGCGCAATAAAGGGGTAATTGCTAATATTTCAAGACTAATTGTTCGGTGTTCGATCGCGTTTTTAGACAAAAGCGCGATCGGGCTTTCAGAATAGTCCTCGGCAGAGATATCAAAAGCTTGCTAAAATAGACAGATAACCTCTTACTCCTCACCCAGCAGCCATGTCCGCAACCGCAGAATTAGCTACTACCAAAGAGATACCAGAACAAGAGATACTAGAAAATATTATTTTTCCTCCCGGCGACTTATACAGTGATGAACCTCCCGTGGAAACAGAACTGCATCTGAGACAAATAATCCTACTGCTCAACTGTCTAGAATGGCTGTGGAGAGATAGAAATGATTTCTATGCTGCGGGAAACCTCACCATTTATTACAGTCCCAAGCAACTCAAATCGAAAGACTTCCGAGGCCCAGACTTTTTTGTGGTACTCGGAACTGAACGAAAAACTCGGAAAAGCTGGGTAGTTTGGGATGAAGAGGGAAAGTACCCGAATATTATCGTTGAAATCCTGTCGCCCAAAACAGCGAATATAGACAAAAACTTTAAAAAACAACTCTATCAAGATACTTTTCGCACTCACGATTACTTTTGGTTCGATCCAGAAACTTTAGAGTTAGCTGGGTTTCATTTACTTGACGGGGAATATGAAGCAATCGCACCTAACGAATTCGGGCATCTGCGGAGTCAGCAGCTCGATTTGAGTCTGGGAATTTGTGGGGAAAAATTGCGTTTCTTTACTGCTGAAGGAGAGCTTGTTCCTACTTTAGAAGAGGTTGCAGAAAGGGAGACTCAACGAGCCGGACAAGAAGCTCAACGAGCCGATCGCCTGGCCGCGAAACTGCGAGAATTAAATATCGATCCCGATACAATTTAGCGCCCGGTTCATCGCAAAAAAACGGTTGATGGCTTGGTGTATTCGAGGTCGCCAAAATCGCACAGCCGACCAACTGGCGCGCCCGAAACCGCCTTTTTGAACAACAATAACCGCAGGACATGACAGTTGCGGGCGATCGACTAATAAACACTGACACACTATGTCAAGATTAATTAGCGCGATCGGCCAAAACTCCCAGTTTCAGTCAAGCGTAAAAATCCGACGCAGCAAGTTTCAATGAACAATCCCATCTACCCCGGCATAACTCTCAACAACCACTACCGCATCGTCCGCGAATTGGGACACGGAGGCTTCGGGCGCACCTACCTAGCTGAAGATGCCCACCGATTTAACGAACCCTGCGTTTTAAAAGAATTTGCGCCCCAAGTGCACGGAAGTTACGCCTTACAAAAATCCGAGGAACTCTTCGAGCGAGAAGCCGGAGTCCTCTACAAGCTGCAACACAATCAAATCCCGCGCTTCCGCGAACTGTTTCGAGTCAGTATGAGCGATCGAGGCTACCTATTTCTCGTCCAAGACTACGTACCGGGCCAAACCTACCGCTTCCTGCTGGATGCCCGCAAGCGTCAGGGTTTGCGGTTCATAGAAGCAGAAATCAATCAACTGCTGCTGCAGATTTTGCCAGTGCTCGAATACATTCACTCTCTGGGAGTGATTCACCGCGACATCTCCCCAGACAACCTGATTCTGCGCTTGTCTGACGGAATGCCGGTGTTGATTGACTTCGGCGGAGTAAAACAAGTCGCAGCCACCGTAGAATCTCTGTTTGCCGAAGCTAACGGTACTCCCGCCCCCGCAACTCGCATCGGCAAGCTCGGCTATGCTCCCGTCGAACAGATGCAAATGGGCATCGTCAATCCCCACAGCGACTTGTACGCTCTGGCGGCGACAGTTTTGGTGTTGCTGACGGGGAAGGAACCGCATCAGTTGCTCGACAGCCAGACGTTGAATTGGGACTGGCGGGCAGAATGTTCTCTATCTCCCAATTTGTCCCTAGTGTTGGATAAAATGCTCGCTCACCGGCCGAACCAGCGTTACTCCTCGGCTCGCGAGGTAATGCTCGCTCTCTCCGGCAATCCGCCTTTACAGCCACCGCAGCCTGCCCCAAATTTTGCGCCCGCGCCGTCGCCGGATCGATCGCCCATACCCATGCCCGCCCCAGTCCCAACACTGCCGGGAATTCCTGTGCGAGCCGCTATTAACAACCAGCAAAAAATGCCTGCTTGGCAAATGGTTTTGTTTGTGGTAGCGGTGCTTGTGGGTATGGGGGGAGTTGGCTGGTTTGCGGGCAATTATTTGTTAAACCTGCAATCAAAAGTGCAGAAAATTCCCCAAACTCGGGGCCCGAAGCAGCAGCAAGAAGATGTTTTGCGCGATCGCTTTTCAAGGCTGGGAATTGACGATCGATTCTATAGCGGTTACGTCAACCTTGTAGACGAAAATTTCTATGCCAAATACCCAGAATTGGGTGGGCGACTGCTAAAAGAAGGTGAGGACGATCGCCTGTGGCGCGAAAGGTGGCAGAAAATCGGCGACGAGTTGCTCGACAAACTCCAAAATCTCAGCAGCGACGCTAGAGCCAGGTTGGGGAGTTACGATACCGCCGATATCGATCGCTGGAAAATAGAGGTTAACAAGCTGAATTTGAGCAGTCGGGCTTTGTACGATTTGGCTGATGCGAAGTTTTTTTATTGGTTTCCGCGACAGCCGCGCGATCGCAATATCATCGGTTTGCCGATCGGACAAATTTGGCAAGCAATCACCGCCGATACCCTCGCAGCTTTGCAAGCAGGAGCAACTCTCGAAAGCGTAGAATTTGACAGCCGAGCTAACAGCAAAACCCTCACCGGTAATCTCAAACCCGGAGAAGGCAAAGCATATATTGCGCGGTTAGCTCAAAATCAAACTTTGCGAGTAAATTTGCAAGCGCCACCAAAATCTACTCTGCTGTCAATGTATTCTCCTGGGAGAACCACCAAAGCTAGAGCTTTACTGCAAGATGCAGAGGATCAAAGTTGGTCGGGATTGCTGGATGATGCTGGTTTTTATGAATTCGTAGTGGTTTCTCAGTCATCCGAGCCGATCGCCTACGAATTGAATCTGACAGCAAAGTGAGACATTATAACACAATTTTCTCCAAATTATACAACTGTCGGGCAATTCCCAATCCATATCCAGTCAATCATCCCCAATTCTTGAGAATCGAGTTGCACTCCATCGCTTTCAGTCATGGAATGATCTGCGTCTATCGGTGTTTATCCGTTTAAAATCTGCGGTTAAAAGGGCGATCGAATATTGAATATTGATGCAGCTCAAGTTTTTTAATCTCAAATCCTATAACCCGCGCCCAAAAACAGACACAAGCCCCCGACACTTGTCGCGGGCCGCCCCAAACTTTATATGCAAGATGGATTTGCAAATCAATCTAAAATCTAAAACTTGTACCCTCGCGACTTGTCGGCTGGCGCAGCCGAAGCAAGCCGAAATATCTAAAATCTCAAATCGATTGATGGCTATTGACGCTGTGAGGGCGATCGGGCAATAATAAGGTAATCCTGAGCTGCTGAATTTTTAGATTCAAAAAAATAATATGGTGAGATTTGCGATCGTAGCTTTATTAACTTTGGGATTAGTATTAGTGACAGCATTTGGTTTACGTCCCGCCAGTGCAACAGTCAGCAATCCCGAATTTTATGCTTGGAACTTTGCCTCTGTAGGCAGCAGCGAACTTGTGTGTAAAAAGACAGTTGTAGTTCCGCAAAACAAAATCGTTCCGTCATCAATGCAGGCTGTCAGCATCAATTCTGCAATTGTAGATAACAAGTTTTGTGAGAACTCCACTAAGCCATTGAATTAAGACGGTGTATCCGAGCCTATCCTGATGAGCTAGCATTAAAATTGGATCGCGCGTGCGGACTTTAGTCCGCAGCCGGAGAGCGGACTAAAGTGAACACTACGAATCGTTGTTATGGCGATCGACCCGATATGATATGACCTGGAATTATATAAGTAATTCCCACCATCTGCTCGCAGAAAGTGTTGGCGACATTTTTTGAGGATCGATCTCCGCGAGCTTGTAATAATAATTTATAAAACTTGTATCGCGCCGCAGTTTTCTGACCTTACCAAACTGGACAAATCTCGAACTATTCCCAATTTTGTCAGGTATTCGATTGTGATTTAAGAACAGATGCAAAATTATTAGCCATTTGGCTAATAATTTATTGGCTAATTGGCCTAATCAGTAGCTCGTTAGTTTGAGTATGCTAGAGTTAGTCAGGTTCTGATATATAGTGCCATCTGTAATCTAAGTATCATGCTCAAAATTTTGGTTATTGAGGACGACGAATTAATCCGGGAAACTCTTCTGCAACTCCTGGAATCTCAAAGCTATCGGGTGATTGTCGCCGAAAACGGTCGATTTGGGGTGCAGATGGCACTTTCAGAAATCCCCGATTTAATTTTGTGCGACGTGCAGATGCCGGAAATCGACGGTTATGACGTGTTGCGGACGTTGCGACAAAACTCTCTAGCCGCAACAATTCCATTTATTTTTCTCACGGCTCAAAGTTCCAAAACCGATTTTCGTCGGGGGATGGAATTGGGAGCCGACGATTACCTCACCAAGCCCTTTACTAAGGCTGAATTGCTCGGAGCCATTGCTTCTCGCGTCTCGAAACGGCAAACAATTACTCAACCGCTGACATTCGCGCTTCACCAAGCAGAAGCCAGACTCAAAGATTTAGTTAACGAATCTACCAACGCTTCAGTCTTCTCTCCTGAAAAGTTGGCTCTGGAATCTCTGCTGCGCCGCGCTTTGGCACAAGGTGAGTTTCAGGTATACTATCAGCCGCAGGTGGATATTGCTACCGGACAAATCATCGGTGCTGAAGCCTTGGTGCGGTGGCAAAATCCCGATCGAGGTATAATTTCTCCCGCCGAATTTATTCCCTTAGCCGAAGAAACAGGTTTAATTATTCAGATTGGCGAGTGGGTACTGCTTTCAGCTTGCGCTCAAGCCGCTAGTTGGGTGGCGGCGGGGTTTTCGCCCTTTAGGATATCAGTAAATTTGTCAGCCAGACAGTTATCCGACCCGGAACTCAAAGCGCGAATCGTGCAAATATTGGAAACTACAGGCTTGGAGCCTGCTAATTTAGAATTAGAAATGACCGAAAGCGCTTTAGTGGAAAATGCGACAGTCGCAGGCGCTACTTTAAACGAACTTAAAGCTCTAGGAATTCGGATTGCGATCGACGACTTCGGCACGGGTTATGCTACTTTAGGATATCTCAAGCTATTTGCTTTTGACAGTTTAAAGATCGATCGAATTTTCGTCCGCAATGCCAACGAAGACTCTCAAAATGCTGCTATTACTACAGCAGTAATTTTACTGGGTCACAGTTTAAACATGACAGTAATTGCTGAAGGGGTAGAAACAGAAGCAGAACTAGCCTTTTTGAAACAGCACAACTGCGATATCATCCAGGGGTATCTGTTCAGCCGCCCCGAACCCGCACCGATATTTGAAAGTATCCTAGTTGCCGACCAGCGTTTGTTCGCGCCGCCCGCGGCTGCAGCAACTGCTCACTTTATGCCCTTTGTACCCCTGTCGGAACCAGAAAAATCTAAAAACCTTTCCATGTCTAGTCTAGGAATAGTCTAAACGTTAGCAAGATTTGTGTATAATAAAACAAAATTCTGGCTTTTAGCTGCTATTTTCTGCGGAAAAGTTGACGATGCTTCATAAAAAGTTGTACTTTTTTTGGATAGGCAAATAAAAAAAGGAGATTTTCCCCAATATTCCTCTACTTCTTCCCATTATGTGGGAGCGGCACCGGTAATTGGACTATTTGAGGAATTGTGCCGTCTTGAAATTGGGAGCCTTTATCAAGTTGCAGCAGTTGACACTCCCCGGCTATCAGGCGCGAGGATTCTTGGATCATCCAGTTGATTTGCTCGTTGATGTCACCACCAGCGAGTAGAGATCAGTTTCCCAGCGTGAATTCCGGTGTGCCCCACCGTATTTAAATCGATTCCTGTATGAGCTTTTAAGCCTTTAGCTAGAATGTTTAACGCGGCATTGCGATCGCGATCTAATATCGTTCCGCAACCGCAAATATGCGTTCGGGTTGATAAAGTTTTATTAACAATATTGCCACAGTTTGAACATTCCTGAGATGTGTATTGTGGCGGAACAGCAATAACTGTTTTGCTGTACACTTTTCCAAAATACTCCAAATAATGATCAAGTCTGTGACCACGCAGCATCACTAATCGACTTAGCGAGTTTATGGTTTTTAACCATATTACGCACTTGAAGGTCTTCGTAGGCTACAAAATCGTTAGATTTTACCACGTACAACGCCGTCTTAATGGCGAAGTCTTTACGCTGCCGACTAACCTTTAGGTGTTTTCTTCCTAACTTGTTGATTGCCTTTTTCCGGCTTTTGGAGCCTTTCTTTTTCCGAGAAACTCGCTTTTGCAATCTCAGAGAGAGCTTTTTCGCTTTTACGGAGATACCGAGGATTGGGAACTGTTTCACCGTCGCTGTCAGTATAGAAGTGGTTTAATCCAACATCTATGCCAATAGTTTTACCAGTAGAAACGGGTTCCTCTTTTCGTTCGACGTTGATGCAGAATTGGGCATAATAGCCGTCGGCACGACGCACTACCCTAATTCGCTTAATCTCCGTAGGTGCCCAGAAATGCAAGTCCCGACTACCGAGCAATCTAAAGGTTCCAGCGGCAAAGCCATCGGTGAAACTCAGGCATCTTTTGTCAGCAGAAAGCTTCCATCCTGATGTCTTGTATTCTACAGAACGACTGTGCTGTTTGAATTGTGGATATCCTTGTTTACCTGGCTTTTTAGCCTGGCAATTTGAGAAGAAACGTTGAATAGCAAAAATAGCACGTTGGGCCATCGCTTGACGCGCCATTGAGTTAAGTTTGCCCGCCCATTCAAATTATTTCGCCATGATGGCGCATTGTTTGTACAGGTCTACTAACTTAATTCTGGAATTGTCTATCCAATGTCTAAGAGTTTTATTTCGGACGAACTGCGCTGTACGAATCATCTCGTCGATGATTCGATACTGGTTCGCTTTGCCCTTTAACTTAAACTCTAAAACTATCATTGGAATAGTTTATCACTTTTGCTAAAGTTTTTACTTATAAGTCTGTATACTTAACAAGTTTTCACACTTTTTATAATTAAAGCCGTCCTATAAGGACGGGGCTTTAGACCCATTTTTTTGGTAAACTCATTTAAGTTCCTACTTTGGGAGCCGCAGTTTTAAAAACTGTCAACGGGAATTGGTGCAAGGCTGTCATGGAAAGAATCTTAGTAGTTGACGACGAAGAAGACTGTCAAACAGTCTTAGCAATGTACCTGGAAAGCCAAGGATACCGGGTGGAATGCGCTACTTCTGGAATTGAGGCGCTCTCGATTTTTGAAAATGCCCCTCCTGATTTGGTAATTTCCGATGTGATGATGCCGGAAATGGACGGGTTTGAGTTTTGCCGGCGCTTGCGTACTACCCGTTTGGGACAGTTAGTGCCGTTTATATTTTTATCAGGCCAAGGCGAGATTGAGTCAAAAGTTGAAGGTCACGCGATCGGCGCTGACGATTATCTGGTAAAACCTTTTCAGTCTGAAGAAATCTTGGCTAAAGTGAAGGGACAATTAGAGCGCTCTCACCGTATTCACGCCGAGATTGTCCGACTGCTGCAAACTTCTAGCGCTAGGCTGGAGCCAAAACTTGTGGCCGTATTGCCAAATCCTGCACCTTTGCCGCTCACACCAGCCGAGGAAAGAGTATTTTGGGAAGTTATCCAAGGTTATACTAACAAACAAATTAGCGATCGACTGTTTATTAGCCCCCGGACTGTACAAGCTCATTTAGGCAGCATATTCAGCAAACTACAGTTAGAAAATCGCGCCCAGCTTGTGAAATTCGCCCTAGAAAGGGGATACAAACCACCTCAAAATTAGCAAGCGTCGGAAAGCAAGCATAAATTTTTGAGGCGGAGTCAAAAACTCCCGCAGCAGCCAAAATCAAGGTTAGTAGTGAGGACTTTAGTCCGCATCAAGAAACTCGCATTCAACGCCACGAACAGGTTAGCAGTGAGGACTTTAGTCCGCATCAATCAAAAGACTAAAGTCCGAACGATCCAAATCATATTGTAGTAGATCGAACCGACAGGATCTTACTCCAAATTCCCAACACAATCAGGAAAAGTAGTTATCACACAAACCCCCGGCCCCAAATTCGTACCCCGCAAGTTAGCACGTTCCAAATCAGCTTGCCGCGCATTATTAGCCGCGTCAATATTTGTCCCGCTCAATTGAGCTTTAGCAAGCCGAGTATTTGACAAAATAGCATTCTGCAAATTAGTATCGCGCACGTCAGCAAAAGACATATCCGCTCCGCTTAAATTCGCGCGATTCAAATTAACTCTAAACAGCAGCGAACGCCTCAAATCCGCATTGGACAAATTAGCTTGCAGCAAATAAGATTCGCCCAAATTAGCATTAAAAAGTTTAGCACCGCGCAAATCAGCTCTCGTCATATTTGCCCGCCCCAAAAAAGCATTAGACAAATCCGCATTTCGCAAATTAGCACTGTCCAAGTCAGCACCGTACATCTCCGCATTAACCAAATTAGCATTCGCCAAATTAGCACCACTTAAATCCGCTTCTAGCAAATTAGCTTCGTAGAGATTAGCTCCGCTTAAATCAGCACCCCTTAAATTTGCTCTGTACAAACTCGCCTTAAACAAATCAGCATTTCTTAAATCGCAGCCCTCACACTCCTTACTTTCCAGCAACCGCCGGACATGATCTGGATTTTGAGCTTTGACGGGAGCTGCCAGCAAAAACGGCGCTAAAACTGCTATAGTTGCCGTTACACTTGCCAAGATTTTAAGTTTCACAAACAAACCTCACTGCCACTTCAGACCAATTATACTCGCAAAATTTGCGATCGCTAAAGTTTCGACTGGTAAAAGTAATATTATTTCCCTCAATAACTCCAATATAAAAGGTTTGTAGTGAAGACTTTAGTTCGCATCCATAGAAAAACTAAAGTCTTCACTACAAACCTGTATTCAGAGCCGTTTAGGTGAGAGCATACAAGGAGACAGAAGGCAGAATCTATTATAGTCAATTCAAAAAATCCGGTTTTTCAAATCAACAATTATCTTAAATTCCGCCTTCGTTCTTCTACCTGCTCTCCGAAGATTTAAGCTTCATCTAAAGCTGCAACACCAGGCAATTCCTTACCTTCTAGCAGTTCCAAACTAGCACCGCCACCAGTAGAAATGTGGCTCATTTCTGACCCCAAATTCAACTGTTCCACAGCCGCCACCGAATCACCGCCACCGATAATTGTGGTAGTGCCGGTTTTAGTAATTCCCGCCAAAGAATGGGCAATTCCTTCAGTTCCAGCAGCAAACTTCTCCATCTCAAACACGCCCATCGGCCCGTTCCAGATTACTGTTTTGCAATCGGCCAAAGCATCTTGGAAAGTTTTCACCGAATCCGGGCCGATGTCCAAACCCATCCAACCGTCGGGAATGTTCTCAACTGAGACAGTTTGAGTGTTGGCGTCAGCAGCAAACTTGTCAGCAACTACCACATCAGTAGGTAACAGAAAAGTAACTCCCCGTTCCTTCGCCTTAGCTTCCAAAGACTTCGCCAATTCCAGCTTGTCATCTTCCACCAAAGACTTACCAACGCTCAAACCGCGAGCCTTGTAGAACGTGAACACCATGCCGCCTCCCAGCAGCAATTTGTCGCACTTTTCGAGCAGTTTTTCAATGACTCCAATCTTGCTGGAAACCTTGGAACCACCGATAATAGCAGCTAAGGGACGCTGAGGATTGTCGATCGCACTACCGAGATACTGCAATTCCTTCTCCATCAAAAACCCAGCCACAGAAGGACTCAGATACTTAGTAACGCCCTCAGTAGAAGCGTGAGCCCGGTGAGCCGTACCAAAAGCATCATTGACATACAAATCGGCCACAGAAGCTAACTTCTTGGCAAATTCCGGGTCATTTGCTTCTTCTTCGGGATAGAAGCGGACATTTTCGAGCAAAACCACATCACCATCAGCCATCGCCGCCACTGTAGCAGCCACTTCATCGCCGATGCAGTCGTCAGTCTTTTTGACCTCTTTCCCCAACAATTCCGACAGCCGCTTAGCAACCGGAGTCAAGCGCAACTTCTCCGTCACACCCTTGGGACGCCCGAAGTGACTGCACAAAATGACCTTAGCGCCCTTGGATGCTAAATCCTGAATAGTCGGCAGAGCAGCCCGGATGCGAGTATCATCAGTGATATTGCCGTTGTCGAGCGGCACGTTAAAGTCCGCCCGCACCAATACCCGTTTGCCCGATAAGTCTGATGCTGATAAATTTGCTACAGTTTTTTTTGTCACAGGATTAACCTCCTAGATATTTGTGTTTTTGTCTAATTCCGTTGAAATGGTGGCACTCGTCACTTGCACTTGGGGCCTCGGACGCATTCAACCGCGCCCGCACACAAAACGGAAGATGAAACAAACGGCACTGATTTGGCTCAACGTAAACATTTTATCGGAGTCCGTGTCCGGGAAATGCGAACTATGTTCAAGACTGTCTTATTTCCTGTAGATCAAAGCCGAGAAGCCCGCGAAGCTGCCGAAAAGGTTGTCAATATCGTGAAAACCTACGCTTCTCGTTTAGTTATTCTGTCGGTAGTCGAGCCCCCAGCCGAGGAGGGCGACGCGCCGTCAGAGGTGATGAGTTCGCCCGAAGCAGTGGCCAAGCTGCTGTCAGAGGCCCAATCGATGTTTTCCCAGCAGGGAATTGAAGCTGAAATCATTGAACGAGAAGGCAAACCGGCTTTCACGATTTGTGATGTGGCTGACGAAATTGGCGCTGATTTGATTGTGATGGGCTGTCGCGGGATGGGTTTAACCGATGATGGGGCGTCTGACAGCGTTACCAATCGGGTGATCAATCTGTCTCCTTGTGCAGTTTTGATTGTGCCTTAACAGAAGGAAGAGGGAAGAAGGAAGAAGGAAGAAGTAAAAAGTAAGACAACTCTTTCTTATTGCTTATTGCATTTTTCTTGATCCCTTTTCCATTTTCCTGATTTCTTCCTTCTTCCCTCTGCTTTCTGCTCTCTGCGCTCTCTGCGCCCTCTGTGGTTAGTTCCTTCTTATTTATCTGCCTTTCATCTACGGTTGACTGGCTCGATCAAAGATTTATGTAATAAGCCCCTTCCTTCTTCCCCCTTCCCTCTTCCTTCTTCCTTCTTCCCTCTTCCTTCTTCCTTCTTCCTTCTTCCCTCTTCCTTCGTATTATGAAAATTCACTGGTATCCCGGTCACATTGCCAAAGCTGAACGGGCATTAAAAGAACAGCTAAAGCGAGTAGATGTGGTGCTCGAAGTCCGAGATGCCCGCATTCCATTGGCGACTTACCACCCCCAAATGCCTAGCTGGGTGGGCGGTAAGGCGCGAGTATTGGTGGTCAACCGCATGGATATGATTACGCCTCGAACCCGCGAGGCGTGGGAAACATGGTTTGAGTCCCAGGGAGAAACCGCCTATTTTACCAATGCCGAGCACGGCCAAGGAGTGCACGATGTTTCCGATGCTGTCCAGGAGGCTGGGGTGCAGCTAAATAAACGCAGGTTCGATCGAGGTATGCTGCCCCGTCCAGTTCGGGCGGTGGTAATGGGCTTTCCAAATGTCGGAAAATCTGCTTTGATCAACAGGCTGTTAGGACAGAGAGTAGTGGACAGTGCCCGCAGAGCTGGAATAACTAAATCGCTCAGATGGATTCGCATTTCTGACGAAATTGAGTTATTAGATGCCCCCGGAATCATCCCCACCCGGATTAACAATCAAGAAAATGCCATAAAATTAGCTATTTGCGAAGATATTGGCGAAGCTGCTTACGACAATCAAGTAGTAGCCGCGGCTATGGTAGATTTGATCCTAAAACTTGAGGCGGATGATGACACTTTAGTATCAGTATCTGGTTTCAAATCCCGGTATAAAGTAGATATAGGATCTAGTAACGGTGAAGATTATTTGCACGAGGTAGCAAAAGACAGATATAAAGGAGATGTCGAACGAGCGGCGCGACAAATGTTGAATGATTTTAGAACTGGTGTGTTGGGTAAGCTTAGTTTGGAATTGCCGCCGGATTAATCAGACTCGTGCCGTACCACTAATCAGGAATGGTATTAAATAGGGATTTGGTGACTCTGAGGATTTGAACTTCGTCTCCTATTCGTACTATTTTTCCGGCTGCTTCCCGTGGTACTCGCGTTTTAACTATCAGTCTGCTCAAGTGATTTAAACCTCCATCTTTTGCCAAGTCAGGCATAATTTCCTTGTACTTGGCTATTAGTAAATTTTTCAAATTTGGATAAGTTTCTGTCGTAGCAGAATTTCGCGTTGATAGGAGACAGGGCTGACGGGGTTTAATACCTTCAAATATTACTGTCCCTATTTTAAACCTAACAATTTCGTCTGCTTCTGGAAAAAGTTGGTCTTCCCAAAAAGCCGGGACATCTCCTATTTCAATATTAGCTCGCAAGCGATGTCGCATCTCGTTAACGCAAACTCTCGGAAACCAAGATGCAGTTTCGGCAATTGTTTGGGTACTGACAATAGTTGGCCCCGGTGCTGCGGTATCGTCGGGAAAGCCTGTCAGCAAGTTTTCAATTAATTGAACGGAGAAACCGAAGTAGCTACTCAACCAATATTCTATTTCGGGGCGTTCTCTATCTACATGAAAAAAAATTTCTTGTTCGGTGTCTTTAATTTTTAGGCCGGCAATTCTTTTTTTGATGTCAAATGAAAAGTGCAGAAAATGGATTCCGCTGTTGCGCTTGGTGTTAATAAATTCTCCTGCTGCGTCGCAGATTGCAAAAGAGCGATCGCCTTCTAGAGCTCCGCTAGCAAGAATAGTGGCTTGACTGACTGCTATGCCGTCCAGAGACTTGACTGGATAGATATGAATGCTGGCAACGTAAGACATTTTGATTTATTTATAAATAATTATCTTTTTAGATACACTATAGCATCCTCTGCCGGCAGAACGATGACGGCTGTTGACTTTTTAAAATAAAATTGTGCAATTTTTTTGAAGTGTAATTTTTGCCCCAGCTATTTGTAAAGAATAATTAAATAATTATGGCCGCTCTTGCCGATCTTGTGGTAACTCTTATGCTATAAAATATAGGACTTAGCCACGGGCGACCCGAAACCGGGTTTTTCACTAAAATATTTGTTTAAAACTTTCTTGGGAGAGTTTAAAAAACCGGTTTTTTTTGTTGGGGTGCGTCCATGACTAAAGTAGAAAAAATTGAACTGAGTTGCAAGTAATGAGTGAAAGCGAAAAAACAGGCAGGATTTCGCGAAGAAATTTAATGTTGAGGGCTGGTGCAGGGATGCTGGCGGCAAGCATTGCACCCACGCTTTTACAAGCCCAAGCTGCAAATGCAGCAGAGATTATTTCTGAGATGACTCCCGACGGTGCTCTCAAGAAATTGATGCAGGGGAATCAACGCTACATTGAACAAAAACGGACATTTCCCGACCAAGCCCGATCGCGAATTGTCGAAGTAGCGCAGGGTCAACATCCGTTTGCAACCATTCTTGCTTGTTCTGATTCGCGGGTTGCTCCCGAAATTATTTTCGATCAAGGATTGGGTGATTTATTTGATATCCGAGTAGCTGGAAATTTTCTCGACGATGTGGTTCTGGGAAATATCGAATATGCCGCATTAGAATTAGGTGTTCCGCTATTAGTAATTCTGGGTCACGAACGCTGCGGTGCTGTTAAAGCTGCTTTAGACGGCAAAGCTGTACCCGGTCACATTGGTACTTTGGTGGCGGCAATTAAACCGGCTGTAGATGCGACAAAAAATCTCGATGGCGATGCGTGGGATAATGCAGTCAGAGCTAATGTGAAAATGAATGTGCAGAAGTTAAGTTCTTCGTCGCCTATTTTGGCTGAAGCTGTGAAAGCGGGCAAGCTGAAAGTTGTTGGGGGGCGCTACGATTTGGATAGCGGCAAAGTGGAGATAATTGCTTGATTTTGCTGGTAAGTTATTAGTCATTAGTCATTAGTCATTAGTCATGGGGCATGGGGCATGGG
>NZ_CAWPRX010000088.1:0-11054 GCF_963890365.1 Tychonema sp. LEGE 07196
ACCCACCCCAACCCTCCCCGAACTCGCGGGTAGGGGGCAAGATTATTCTTGTTTCCCCCCGCGGGAGGGGGGACTTGCGGGGGGTGAATTTGACTTTTGCAAGATATATAATGCTCTTCCCTCGGACCTCGGACCTCTTCCGACGGACTGACATCCGTTACATCCGTTACATCCCGTACATTGCTCGTTGCCTAACTTCCCTCGGACTTCGTAAACAAAAGTTGCTTTTTAAATGACATCCTGTTACATTTGTTTATATAAATTGGATAAAACAAAAATCGCAATAACTTCAGTGGGCTAAAACCGCTAAGGTATTGCGTAAAAATTGTCAACCTCCCAACACAGCAAGTTTAGCCAGCCGCTTGTCGGCTGTTTTTTTAGAATGGCAATTTTGCTGTGGGCGATGAATTCAGAAAAATGATTCAGATTGTTGTTTTCATCAAATTCGCCTGAAATATACCTAAATAGCTAGCTCTGTCACCCAGGTTGTGATACCTTTAAAGAATGGTCGGATGCTGCCGAGCCCGATTTAAGGGAGACCGGGTAAGCGAGCAGTTTTTAGGATTAAGAGCGAGATGAGGAGCGAGGTAAGATTACTGGGCCAAAAAATGTTAGCAATTTTATCCATCACTGTATTAAACTGAATACTGGCATTCCGATCGCTTGAAATGACATCCTTGGACATAAATTTCTACACGGCTCTGGCTACAAACATTCTGAATCAAAACCGCAAGCAAGAAATACAGAATAGCCAATAGCCTCAACATTTGAGTGATGACTAAAAGTTTACACAACAACCTGAGATTTCAAGGCTCTCTGCATCGGCGGTTAAGTTCCGGCCCGATCGGAATAAATCACCTTTTTTTTCTAAAAGGTGGGAGAATCTGTCAAGGTTGGTGGGAGGAATGTGCAAATTATGCGGTTATGCGGTCTTTCCCTGAAGTCAACATTCAGTTGACAGCAGGTAATTCGGTTCGAGCAAATTAATTAGAATCCTATTCTGGAGGAATTTTTCATGTCTATTCGTCTTTATGTTGGCAACCTACCCAAGGAACTCGATCGCCTAGAATTGCAAGAAGTTTTTGCACCCGAAGGGGAATCTGTTACCACAAAGGTAATTACAGACCGCAAAACAGGTAAATGTAGAGGATTTGGTTTTGTGACGGTGCTAACCGACGAACAAGCCGACCAAGTTATTGAGAAATATAACGGCTTAATGTTCAAAGAAAACCCGCTAAAAATAGAGAAGGCACTTCCCCGCTCTAAGGGTAAATCGGAGAAGGGCGAAGAAGATCAGCAGCAGTCATCGTCGCCTGCTTCACCGCAGTTGGCATCCGCATCAACAGCGATGCCGGTGCCTGCGCCGCAGCAACAGCAGCGCTCGGCCCCCCCAACTCAAGGTGGAGGCGGTTCTAGTAAAAGCAATCGCCGTCGGAGTGACAACAACAAGTCTCGCCGCAATCAATCAACAACCACAGTGTCGAGCGCTGATTCTGGCTCGGTGCAGCCAGATCCGCGCTGGGCGAGCGCCCTGGAAGAACTCAAGCAACGATTGGTGGAAGCTCAAACGACTAATTAATCGAAAATGGCGGCGAATTGCTGCTGTCTTCCGACTGGGGTTGACTGACTCTGGAAGTGCGATCGAGAACCGACTAAAAAGCCTGTTCTCGATCGCACTATTTTATTCCAAAAACCTCTAATATCAATTCCGGCTGCACTCATACATGATGTTATACCATTTTTCTGACCTATGTGCTGTAGATGAAGTCTTAGCCCCCCCGAAATGGCGGGGGGGTTGGGGGGGTAATATCTAGCGCTACTTTATTCCATTGGTATTAACAGTCAACAGTTAACAGTCAACAGCCAACAATCAACAGTCAACGCCTGAATTTACAATTCCGATGAAGAGAGGATTTGATATAATATCTAGCACTCCGCTAAAATAATCGTCACCGTATCATAGCGCTGTTAACTGCTTTAATATCCTGTCCCGTCAATTAACAACTATAAGATTGGATCGCAGAAGCTAAAAGTAGTGTTTATTACTCCCCAGAGAATTGGATAGTCAGAATAAAATCAAAAATCTTATTCATAAGATTCTCAACCTCCGACTCAATAGAACCCAATTCCTCCTGCTTCTCATAAATTCGCTGACAACTCACCGTATAGCAAAAATCGTCAACTATCAAAGCCATAAATCCCCGGTAAGCATCCATCAAAGTAAGTTGACCGTCATTTTCTGGTACACTGACATTAGCACTCCCAGGCAAATCGGTCACTACAAAATAAGCATTTTCCTCTTCTAAATATTCACTGTATAGTAACTGAGAATTAGCAAATTTAGCCAGAACAGTGTCATCAATAAACTTGTTAAGAAACAAAGTAAGATAAGCCCATTCCCCCGCTGATTCAATTAATTTTTTCACATCACCAGAAAGCGGGAAATAATCAATTTTCAGCAAAACACCAAAATCGTCAGAAAAAGCAACAAAGCTTTTGTCATCCTCAATTTTACCGCCTCGTTGCCTCTCAACAGGAATCGAAACCACAAAATTGCCTAGAGCAGAGAAATACAGCGCCTCATCTGTCTCGATATCGTAATTTTCGAGTTTTAGTTCCGAGTATCCAGCAATTACATCCTCAATAATTGCCTTAGCTTCCTTATCGCCTACACCTAATACTTCTTGAAATTCCTTGAGAAAAGCCCGATGCTTCTGAGACACTTCGCCCTCTGCGACAAACATTGCGGCGGTAATCGTAAAAGTATCCAACACCAACTCATCTGGGAGTGATTCAAAAGCCGTATTAAATAATCCTCCTAAACCGTCTTTGGCAAGAATACCCGCGAGTTTTTGAAGAGTTGCTGACATATCATCTTCCGAGTATTCAGCAAATATTTCTGAATCCCAAATTCTGCTTATCAAGATATCGGCACTCACATCAGGGTAATTTGCCTCCGCTGCGACAAGTGCTACCGCCGCGACGGATTCCTCTACACGCAACTGCATTGATGATTTATCTTTGGACTTGAATATTTTAGTAAAATTGCCCACAGGTTTTGCTCCATTACAGTATTTGGCCAAGAACAGTTTATAACTTAAACACCTTCTATATATAGCCTTTTTTAGAAAATTGAGGTATGCCCTATGCCCTATGCCCTATGCCCACGGAGCCCTATGCCCTATCCCGGATAGTACCTCATACCAGAGCACAGAAAGGCTATAGCAATCCTAAATGATTTGTAGAACTACTCGTTACAAGTTCGAGCGAAAGTACGCTTCTGGGGCGAACCAATTTTATTGTTAAAATTAGATGCGCGCCAGTTTATTACCAAGGACTGCCAACCATTGTAAATCCTGCCCAAAATTTTGGATGAGATAAATCTGAATTTGCTATTTGTTCGACTTTGGTAAGATCGATCGCCCTTTGAGTTCCCACCAACTTACCATCTTTAAATACTACCTGTTTGCGAATCATCGCCAGTTGAGCTTGTCTCAGGGCTTCAGCTTTAATCGGAGCCGATCGCAAATTAGCATAAAACTCCGTCATCAGCGCCAAAGTCGTAACATCCTTAACCTTCCACAAACTCGCCAAAACTGATTTTACACCGCTGCCGACTGCCAGCCCAGCAAAACCCATTTCCGCTGTCGGATCGCCGATCGCAGTTTCGCACGCACTCAGCACCAATAACTGTACTTGTCGGCGATCGTACCACTTCGCCAACCGAAATTCATCCAGCGGCAAAGAGCGCTTCCAAAAATCAATTTCAGCTTCCCTGCGCCCGTATTGATTTTGCGGAAAACTGGCGTGAGTAGCCAAGTGAATAATATCAAAAGGTTGTTGCTCGCGCTGTTTTCTGAGATTTTCTACAGTAAAATCTTGATTGAGAAAAAAGCGGCCAGGCCACAAGGGCAATTCCGCAGGATTTTGCCCCTTACCGATTGTACCGGCGATCGCAGCTAATTCGATCGGCACTGCAGGCAAAGCACGTTTATCGAGAAATTCCGAAGCACCCATTGCCAAAACTTCCGCGTTTTTCAAACTTTGATAACCCGTGCTAGTCAAGCTAACACTGGGAATGGAGCCGAGGCTGTACTTTTCTACTAAAAATTGCTGGCCGTCGTGCAAAGCAGCTAGCGGCAACTGGCGCAAACCCGCATCGAAAGAAAACACTAACGTATCGACATTTAACGCTTCTATATCTGAACTAATCGGCGCAATTAACCACTGGTAAAGTTTCTGAGCAATTGGCAAATATCTTTTATCTGCTGCATCATTTGGCTTAGCCAAAAAGTGGTGAAACTCTTTCACTGTTTTTAGCAAAGTTTCGCTGTTGACAGGAATTTTTTTGAGAATCGGAGGGCCGTCGGGAACTACTAATACTAGCCACAATGCGTCAAAACGGACTAGCGCGTAAACAATAACCGCTTGTTTCCCGGTTTCCTCCTTGATTGTTTTGAGAGTTTCTCTGAGATATTCAACAGTTACTTGTTGGTCGGTCAAATCTTCGCCATAATAATTTTCATAGTCTTGTTCAAACAGTTTATCAATTAGACCAACAGCATCATTACCATTGCCTTGGTCTAATGTTTGTTCGACGCTCAACCTGCTAATTTCTAAGGGAAAAAGATTAGGGATGGCTGCGGGTGCGGGAGTTGGTGCGGGTGCGGGAGTTTGGGCGATCGGAGTTGGTGCGGGAGTTGGTGCGGGTGCGGGAATTGGCGCGGGTGCAGGGGCTGGAGTTGGCGCGGGAGTTGGAGTTGGCGCGGGAGTTGGTGCGGGAGTTGGCGGAAAAGTGATTTGGGGAATGTTGGCTAACCAATCAGGCTCTATTTGAGCAACTGGTGGCTCAATAGGCGCAGGATCGGGAGTTGAGACTATCCATCCGTCCGGTTGTTCTGTAGCAGAAGAACCAAGTTCTGGCGGGTCTTCTGGTGGCTTTTCCGAAGGCGGTATAAAAGTAAGATTGGGTGCTTTCTCAAGGGGCGGTGGTGTGAGCGAAAAGTTGTTCTTTGGATCGGAAAATGCCCATTCAAAAGTGTTACCTCCGGTTTCAGGATTTGGGGTGATGGTGGTTTTTGCTGCTAATAAATCGCCAATTAACAAGCCTAATTGCTGTTGCGGAGTTTGGCTTTGAGTGGGTGCGAGAATCGGTGCGGGAATCGGTGCGGGAACGGGTGAAACAGAAGGTGCAGGTACGGGTTGAATTTGTCCTACAGGCGGGTTGTAAGGGGCTTGAATGGGTGCGGAGGCTGGATTTTGCCCGATCGCACTTGGAGAAGCGATCGCACTTGGAGAAGCGATCGCGCTGGGAGGAGCGACGGGGGCGGTGAGTTGGGCGATCGAGGGAATTGTCGGCGTGACGGATATTCGGGCGGCTGCGCCCGGTGTGGTTGGTGTAGAAGGCTGGGTGGGAAGCCTGCGGGGTGGCAGTGTAAAAAAATTGGTGTTTAGCAATTCTTCGAGTTCGGGAAAATTCTCGAATACGGGCGCGGGTGCGGGTGTTGGCGAGGGAGTGGAAGATGGAGTTTGGTCGATCGGGCGATCGGGTATTGGGGATGCAGTCGCCGTCGGTGAGGCCGTTTCAGTTGCCGGCGACGGCGAGGGAACAGCCGTCGGTGCGGTTCTTGTAGCTAGGGTTATTGGCGACGGAACAGCCCTCGGTGCGGGTGTGGCGGCGGCTGTTGGAGATGGAGTCGCCGTCGGCGCGGGTGTGGCGGTGGCTGTTGGAGATGGAGTCGCCGTCGGCGCGGGTGTGGCGGCGGCTGTTGGAGATGGAGTCGCCGTCGGTGCGGGTGTGGCGGCGGCTGTTGGAGATGGAGTCGCCGTCGGCGCGGGTGTTGGTACGGGCGTAATGGGTGAGGGAACCGAGTTAATTTGAATGCGCTCGCGATTGGATGCGAGACTGAGGTCTTGCCTGTGAGTGTAGGGATAACCGATTTCGGGCAAAATCGTTTGTATGGGATTGCTATTTCCTCTAGTAATTGCAGCAGCAGTTCCATTTTTGTCGGAATTGCCGACAATAAAAGGCGTGATTCCCGCGCCCCCGTGGTTGATAATTATGAAGCCGCCGCGATCGTCTCCTGGACTGGCGGCCGTAGAGATGCTAGCATTGATGCCGTTTCTGTCTAAGAACGAATTGGGCGATCGAAAAAACCTTTGAGTCAAAATCAAAACATCTCCGCCCCTACCGCTTTCCATACTTTCAGCGTTAATTAAACTCACAACAATGTCGCCCGCGCTGCTGCGGTTGATCGCGCTGACATTGCCAGCATTTCCATTGGCCGAAGAGTCAACTTCTCCAGCATTAATATTACCATTGGCATCGAGAAATATATTGCCGCCATTACCAGCGGCCGAAGTGTTGATATTGCCTGCTGTGATATTAGTTCCCGCATTCAAATCAATATTGCTGCCATTATTTTGGGAGGTCGAGTCAAGATTTCCTGTTTTAATTTCTCCCTGCTCGCTATACAAAGAAATCCCGGCTTCCGAAGTAATTTTTTGAGCGGTAATGTTATTAGTTGCAGTAATATCGACCGCCACCCTATTGCTGGGAATATCATCTTGAATATTGACGCTGTTGAGAGGAGTCAGGCTGCCGATCGCACCGCCAAACTGAACAACTCCGGCATTTGGCTTGACCGCGAGATTGTACGGCCCGTCAATTGTAGAATTAAAAGTAATGTCGCCCATCTCCAGAATGTTAACAGAGAGGTTGTCAGACAATGTTACCGGAGCAGCAAATGTAATATTGTTGCGGTTAGTTTCGATAGTTCCGCCTGCTGTAATACTATTTGCCTTAATATCTATATTGCCGCCATTAATCGTGGTGTTGGAAGCAAAAGTGCGGGAATTAATACTAGATGTCGCCACAGTTCCTTTAGCATCTATGGCAACATTTCCACCTTTTCCATTTGCCGCAGCAGTAATCAGCGGGCCGGCAGTTGTGTCAATATTACCGCCGCTTTGAATGCGAAGATTACCGCTATTTGCATTGAATCCGGTTAATAATAGGGCGCTGCCAATTCCTGCGGTACTGATGTTAGTGGCGGCTTCTATGGAAATATTGCCGCCGCTGTTGCCGCCGATCGCGTTGATAAGTCCGGCCCTAGTATCGATCGCCCCGCCGCTTTTGAAGGTAATTGAACCGCCGTCTAGTATTCCGATCGCGCGGATGTCGCTGGTAGTAATATTTCCCCCAGCATTTAAATTAACAGTGCCGCCTGTGTTAGTTTTTTTATCGGCAGATAAACCGTCATAACTTGTCAGTAGCTGACCTGTTGTAATATTGCCTTTGCTATTAGTAAAATTGAGATTTCCGCCCCTAATTCCCGATACTAATACATTGCCTGTATTGATGTCACCGCTAGTGGTAGATAAAGTAACGTTGCTGCCATTCCCCTTAACGGAATTACCTGCGATTGCAGTTCCTTCTGTCGGGGTTTTGATGCCGGTGCTGGCTTGAATGGTAATATTGCCAGCAGCGCGATCGCCCGTGGTGTCGATCGCCCCGGTATCTATGGAACCGGCGGTGCTCGTAAGGGCGATCGGGCCGCCGTCTTGATTTGCCATTACGCTGAGATTGCCCGTCGTAATATTGCGATCGGCTTTTAAAGTAATTGATCCACCATTTTCTGGGTTAAAAATAGTATCATTTCCTGAATCCTGAGAGCTGGTTGCATTTAATTTTCCAATAGTGATACTGCCCTTCGTGCTAGTAAAATTAACAATCCCGCCTTGCAATCTACCGTAGTTTAAAATGTTACCTGTTATAATATTTCCACTGGTAGACAGAGTAATCCTGCCACCATTACCCTTGTCTGAAGAATTATTGAGGTCGCCAAGCTGGATATTGCCATTTACGCTCGTAATATTGATATTTGCACCATCTACTGTAGATTCACCTAGGCTCTCTGCACCTATATAAGCTACGTTAATGTTACGATTTGCCTGTAACGTTACAGAACCAGGACTGCTGAACAAAGCGCTATTTCCAGTGGTTATATGTACGCCGCTGGGAGGAAAAATAATAGATCCTTGTTCGCTGATAATGGTAACATTACCGCTACTGCCAGTAGGTATTACGTCAGTAACTCCTCCTGCAAAACTCTCTATGCAAAAACTAGGGGAATCACAGTCTAAAGTAATATCGTTTTTTGCTTTGAGACTAATATCACCCGATCCACGGGTTCCGAAAGAATGTATATCGGCAGTAGTAATGCTGCCACCTGCATTCACATTAATATCACCGCCACTGCCATTGGCATTTGTATTTATAGTAGTAAGTCTGTCTGTAAAAATGTTTCCTCCAGCAGTCAAAGATATATAACCAGAATTACCCCCAAAAGAGTCTGCGACAATCATACCCGTTTGAATGTTGCCTGCGGCTTGCATAATTACCGGGCCTACGTTATTAGAATTACTTCCATAGGTATCTATTTTTCCTGTTTGAATGTTGCCACCCGATCGCAAAATTACCGATCGCGAAGTACGCAGAATAAATTCATCAGTACCGACAGCAGCATTAACAAGCATTGGATCGGGTTCTGTACTTGTAATTATTATATCTCCAGTAAAAGTAATATTTCCCGTCCCCGAAGTTGTATCTACCTTGAGGGATGCACCTGTATGTCCTCCAGAACTATAGTCACCAGTTTGTGTATATATTGGGTCGTACAAGCTGATCGAATTAGCAGGTCTACCCGATAAATCGACGAGCGACGTATTATTACCGCTCCTAAAATGAGAATCTGTAGATATGATGCCATCACTCGCCAAAGTCAAATTTCCACCGCTAATAAACGGCGTTTCCGAAAGATGATTCAGCGCCAAAATATCAATACTTCTATTACCTTGAATATACAGATTGCCGCCAGCATTCGCCACAAACGGATTCGCCACACTGTCGCGCACCCGCACCGTATCGTCAGCCAGCAAACTCAAATCACCAGTTGTACGCAACAGACTTTCAACTAACGTCAAATTGCCATTAGCTGACAGAGTTGCATTCTCCGCATTTACTTCTTTAGCAACAACATCCCCATTCTCTACTTGCACGCCACCAGTTAATTCTACTTGCCCCTGAGCATTAACTATCACCCCCGTGGCACTTCCCCCACCACCAGTCAACAACTGCGGCAAAGATGCAACTGGTAACACCCAACTTTGCGGCAAACTACCAGCCACAGATTGCGGTTGAATCTCCAAACTCAATAAATTTCCCGGCTGACTAATTCTAACTAAACTTTGACCCGGAACCGCCGCCACAATAATATTTCCTCCCGGTGCAGCAAGTTGTCCCGCACTCAAAACCGTGCCGCCCAACAAACTGATATTTTGTCCCTGATTCACCGCCAAATTACCAAGATTAATAATTCCTCCCGGCTGTAGATTTGTAAAAGCAAAAGTATTCGGATTTCCAACTAAATCTGTATAATTATTCGTGCCAACCGCACTAAACCAATTGTTGCCGAAACCGATTCCTGTTGCAGTAGTCGCCGTGAAAGAACCGGGAATATTCAAACTAGAATTTGCACCAAAAACAATCCCCGCCGGATTCATTAAAAATAAATTAACATTGCCGCCCGTAACTTGAATTATGCCATTAATCAGCGAAGCATCACCGCCGACAACTCGCCCTAAAATATTGCGGATATTGGGATTTGAGATAAAATTGGCAGTTTGTCCTTGAGTTAAACCAAATTGCTGAAAACTGTGAAACAAATTAGTGCCATCGCCGGATTGTTGGCCGCCTTGGATGTTGAATTGATTGCCATTCGGTGTGATTTGAGTATTTGTGCCGTCAGCAGCGGGAGTAATTTGGGCCGTGGCTGTTTGGGATGGGGTGAAAAGTCCGATTTCCCAAGTTACTAAGCTGGTAAAGGAGAGGAATGTTAAGATAAATATATTTTTTGTAGGGGCGAATTTCATGATTTTTATTATTAAATTAGATTGCGATAATAAATTTCTCAATAATACATAATATCACAATCTTGTAGGGGTTCCCCTCGCCCAAATATTTGACACCCAACGACGAATCGTATAAACCCGCCCCACCACAAGATTAATTCAAATATACCAATCCCGTAGATACTGTTGACTGTTGACTGTTGACTGTTAACAGTTAACAGTTAACATCATGTATGAGTGCAAGCGGAATTGGTACGATCTGTGCTTGTTGTTTGAGGTACTCCAAATGTTATTGAGTAAGTCCAGCCACAGTCGCTGTGGCTGTTTCTCAACGGTTTTGTTCTGCTGTCATCATTTTTTGTAAGGAATCGAGTCGCTGCAATAGGGCTTGTAATATCGTTTCCGATAGCATCGGAATTATATATTTTAATCATTGATAGTGCGAGCGTCCCCGATCGCGTATCGTATAATACGCGATCGGGGACGCTCGCACTATTAAATGCAAAACACCAGATGCTCCCAAACTGCCGATCGCTCTATTCAACCAGCCCTCTCTACTAATGGCTCCCTTTTTGGCATGGTTGAGTAATTCCTCAAAAATGTATAATAACGCTATAAAAATTATTCTTGATTCTTTTTTTCTTCTTCCCTCAAAAGCCATCGCTTAAATCGGTTAAAACAATCGGTTGCCGAACTTCCTTCCACATCAAACTACTATGATTCAAGGCACTACTAAACTGCTCGGAGTAATTGGTCATCCCGTCACACATTCTCTGTCGCCGGCGATGCACAATGCTGCTATTGCTCACTTGGGAGTCGATTTTGTTTATCTCCCATTTCCGGTAAAACCAGAGGATTTAAAGGCTGCGCTTGCAGGATTTGCGGCGATCGACCTTCGGGGATTTAGCATCACAATTCCGCACAAACAAGCCATCTTACCGCTGCTGTCGGAAGTTTCGCCAATCGCCAGGGCGATCGGCGCAGTCAATACCGTCTACCGAACGGACAAAGGCTGGTGCGGCACAAATACTGACGTAGAAGGCTTTCTCGCGCCACTGCAACCCCCCCCAACCCCCCCTTGCCAAGGGGGGGCTAAAGACGTGATTTCTCCCTTAGAAAACGACGATATGGCTGTTGAATCC
>NZ_CAWPRX010000089.1:0-1790 GCF_963890365.1 Tychonema sp. LEGE 07196
GAGGGGGAGATTGGGAGATTGGGCAAAATCCTTCTTCTACCCTCGAACCTCAACATCCACCCATTACATACATCAATTACATCCGTTACGTCCGCTACACAATCCGTTGCCGAACTTCCTCCTCTTCCTCAATCGAAAATCTAAAATCTAAAATCTAAAATCAACTTGACTGATGTCACGATGTACGCGAAACTTTACATAACACTGACGTATTGATCCCACCTATTAATAAGTTCTGTTAAGTTGTGACTCAAAACCTATCAATTAGTCAAAATTGATATAGTGGCGAGTCAGCCAACTCTCAAGAAGCGACTTCAGGAGGCATCGTACCAAGCTTGCTGGCGTCGGTGTCTGATTTCATCGTTCCTATTCAGTCAGCCCGGATTATGGAAACACTAGAATTTGTGATTTATCCAGATGGCCGCGTACAGGAAACAGTCACCGGCATTGTCGGTGCTTCCTGCGCTGAGGTAACTGCTGCTATAGAAGCCCAGCTCGGTGTGGTGCTTCATCAAGAGTCAACGTCTGAATATTTCGCCCAAGCGCTCAATCAGTCAGCCGAAGCGACGGCCCAAGTGGCTTTTAGCGATTGGTAATCTTTTTTGTTGAGTTCACTTAAATTTTTTTGGGAATCACCATGTCACACTTTAGCCAAATTAAGACCCAGATCCGCAATTTGAATTCTTTGGAAGCTGCTTTAACTGATTTGGGTATCGACTGGAAGTCGGGCCCGACTGAGGTGCGCGGCTATCGCGGCCTCACCAGCACTGCTGAGGTGGTAATTGAGCAAGAAAACGGCTATGACTTAGGTTTTAGCTGGAACGGGACTGAGTATGAATTGGTGGCCGATTTGCAATTTTGGCAGCAAGCTTGGTCTGTAGACCGTTTTCTGAATAAGGTGACTCAGCGCTATGCTTACCATACTGTGGTTAATGAAAGCGCTAAGCAGGGTTTCCAAGTTTCTGAGCAAAAGCAAAATCAAGACGGTTCGATCCGCTTGGTGGTTCAGCGCTGGTGTGCTTAAAAATTTACAGATTGTTCGCAGCCAGGAATGCAAGTCGTTGCTGGCGATCGGGGAAAGATTCGAGTCCGCCTGGACTTATTGATTATTCTGAGGGATCTAAATGTCTGAGCTTTCTGGACTCGGAATAGATACAGCAAGCGATCGCACTGGTTTGGAGCCGGAGTTGGGCGGATTTTTGCGGGATGCGCCCGATCGCTCTGGTTTGGAACCGGAATTAGGCGGTGTGTTTCGCCAAAAAGGTGTCTATGTTGATGAGATTACCTGTATTGGCTGTAAGCACTGCGCTCATGTTGCTCGCAATACTTTCTACATTGAGCCGGATTACGGGCGATCGCGCGTAGTTCGACAAGACGGGGATTCTGAAGAGTTGATTGCTGAGGCGATCGACACTTGTCCGGTGAATTGCATTCACTGGGTTGATTACACCGAACTCAAGAATCTGGAAGAAGAACGCAAGGATCAGGTGATTCCTGTCGTTGGTTTTCCCGTAGATATGGCTACGGTTCAGGCCGGCATTCGCCAGCGCCAAAAAAATAAGGGCGATCGTAAGTTCAAAGGTAGCCATTGAAATCCGCAGGTTTTAACGTCAAGCTCAACAAAAACAGCCCGCCCGGGCTGTTTGTTGTATATATTGTATAATTCCTGGGGGGGTAACAACCAGCCTGAAACCCAGAGGTGGTGAGGATTGAGCCAATGTGTGCTAAAAAAAGATAGGCAGCATAATTGTTACACGCTTGCCTATCCAAAAAATAATGATACCAACATT
>NZ_CAWPRX010000090.1:0-11029 GCF_963890365.1 Tychonema sp. LEGE 07196
GCCAAAACGGCCGCAGCGTCGTTTCTCCCCGCGCTCGCAAATTAGCCAAAGAATTTAAAGGAGATTTGAATTCGATCAAAGGCAGCGGCCCCAACGGTCGCATTGTTGCAGAAGACGTGGAAGCAGCAGCCGGTAAAGCCCAACCAGCCCCGGTTCAACAACAGGTAACAGTCCCCGCCGCAGCCGCAGCCGCCGCAGCCGCACCCGCCGCAGCCAAACCTGCACCCGCACCAGTCCCAGCAGTGGCGCTTTCCGGTAACAGAGTACCGATGAACGCGCTGCAAAATGCGGTGGTACGCAACATGGAAGCAAGTTTGAGCGTGCCCTGTTTCCGCGTGGGTTACACAATTACTACTGATAATCTGGACAAACTCTACAAACAAATTAAGTCGAAGGGCGTCACGATGACGGCTATGCTGGCGAAGGCTGTAGCAGTAACTTTACAAAAACATCCTCTGCTGAATGCTTGTTATGTAGAGTCGGGAATTCAACACCGCGCTGATATTAATGTGGCGGTAGCGGTGGCGATGGAGGGCGGCGGTTTGATTACGCCGGTGTTGCAAAATGCCGATCGCCTGGACATATATTCTCTCTCCCGCACTTGGAAGGATTTAGTCGATCGCGCCCGCACCAAACAGCTAAAACCCGATGAATACAGCACGGGAACTTTTACTCTTTCCAATTTGGGAATGTTTGGAGTAGATAAGTTTGACGCGATTTTGCCGCCGAATCAAGGCTCGATTTTGGCGATCGGCTCTTCGCGGCCGCAAGTCGTGGCTAACGAGGAAGGTTTGATGGGAGTGAAGCGACAAATGCAAGTGAATATTACCTGCGATCACCGAGTAATTTACGGTGCTGACGCTGCATCTTTCTTGAAAGATTTAGCCAAATTGATTGAGACAAATCCTCAATCTTTGACACTTTAGCGCTCGTTTTAAATCTCCCTTTTACCCAAAAAATGTAAAAGGGAGATTTTGACTATTTTTTCACCAAATATCTCAATGTGGAATATAGACACAGTTTGGTAAAGCAGATAAAATAGATAAATGATAGACTGATGTTATACCAATTTTAAAAAAGAATGCAACAGTGTTCTTGTCCCCCCCCTTTACAAGGGGGGGCTAGGGGGGGTCGAAGAGTGTTGCACGATTTTAGAAAAATGGTATTATGGCAGGATTGTCTGGAGCAGGCGGTAATTGGCAAGTTATTGATGAAGTTGCCGATCGGGCTGTTGTCCAACAACAAGATAAATTATCATGCGGCCCTGCTTGCGGTGAAATGCTCCTTGGCGATCGGGGAATGTACGGTGCTAGTCAATCTTTAATTGCGGATGAAACTAAAGTACCTGTCAATATTGAAGATTTAGCGATTTCACTCAATACTCTGGATACAAACAGTTCTAGATTTTGGTTGGGCGGTACTGTGTCTATTCCTGGAGCTACAAATTTTGAAATAGTTGAGGTATTAATTAGCACTGGTTCTTGGGCTGCTATTTTGTGGGAAACTTTAGCTGACTTAGGGCATATAGTCATTGTTGATGGACTCGACGATACAGGAAAAATTCTAATTCGTGACCCTTGGAATGCTACAAAATATAAAATGGAATTAGAGGAGTTTTTAAATTACTGGAACCTTAAAGCAGTTTACTCATTAATACGATGAAAGTGCAAGTTTTGTCTGTTAACCCTGCGATCGAACTTAATACTCACCAGGTTTTGGTGTCAGTTGGTACGGATACACACAAATTTATTTTTACAACAGAAGTCAATCAAGTTGGAGAACATTTGCTTCAGACTACTCGCGGCGATTCCCTACGGGATAGCTGCGCTTCACGCCCTTTTTCAGAAGTTTTTCGATTTAATCAGCGGCTAGCGATGAATGTGACAAATCTCGTTGTTAAATTCTACAACGGTGAAACTGTCGAACTTCCGACAGATGTTGGCATTTTTGTCACTCCAGAAACAGCTTTATCGAAGCAAAAGCCATTTGAAGATAGCATTTTAGCAAACACTGATTTGCAACCATCAAAAGCAGTCGATCGAGAAACCCGCCAACAAGCGATCGCGATTGTTGAGGAGTTACCGGAATCTCTGCTTGATGAAGCCGTTAAGTTTCTCGAATCTTTGTATGTTAAGGGCGATCGGGTAAAGTAGCGATCGAGAGTGAATCGGTAGCGAAACAACACGGCGTTGTGTCCTTTCGATACCCAAACAACAAGCCAACCCTTAACAATCAACCGTCAACCACCAACTAATTACTCGATCGCACAGTCAAGACTTGCGGCGGCGTTGCATCCGGCGGATACAAGAAATCCACCTGCACCAAACGGCGTTCCCCCGGCTTCATATTCACATTCACCAAAGGTTCCCCCTGCTGTCCCCGGCGCTGCACAATGTGAATGTAGCGCGTCAAAGTCTTACCCGTATCGTCATTAAATATCACCCGCACCGTACCTCGGAAAAATATCCGATTTTCCGGCGGATCGTAAAACATCAATCCCCCCGATTTTGTATTTGTTTTAATCGGTGTTTGCATTCTAATACTCACCGATTGAGACTCGCGAGATTTGTTGTAAAGCGGAAAAGCTAAGTTGTATTGAATCCCGTAATTGCCGTGAGCAAAATAAGCAGTATCGGGATAGCGAGCTAACATTTTAGCGCTTTGAATTTGGCCTGTGCCAAAAGTACCCGTATCCGTAGTGCTCAGAGCATAGGAAAATGACTCGCCGCGCTTGGGAACAGTTAAATAATCGCTTCTCGAATTATCAGTAATTTTAGCTTTCCACTCCGAACCTTCAGCTACTCCCGCCACGCGGCCGTAAATTTTTTGCAGCGGATTTTCGTCTTGCGGAGTTGGTGCCAAATCTCTCGGCCCCGCTAAACCTTTGGTATTTAAAATATTTTCCCACTGTTCTAAGGTCGGAGATTGTTCGACTCCATTTTTAGTTGGAGGAACAAACATTGCTAAACTAGCAACATAAACCGAATTGCTGCTCGACATTCGCATCAAAGTCGATCGCCCGTTGGAAGCAGGCGTGACATTCCCCACAGGTATCGGCAAATTCATCAGCATTCGGCTCTGCATGGCCGGTATCTCGATCTCAGCGGGCAAAATGGCTTGTCTGTACCCCCGCAGCACATCGCTGGTAATCCGGCTTCCAGGCCCCGCAAACACTGTGCCGAATCGATTTTCTAAATACGACGGCAAATCGACAAACAACGCATCCGGCCGAGTTAAATAGGTAGCTCCTTGCAATACTTTTAAAGTAACAGGTTCCGAGTTGGGATTGTAGACAATTATTCCTTGAAATAAGGTGCGAGTTTCGCGGCGATTTTTAGCTTTGGCGATGTGGTGGGCGAAGATATCAAATCGGCCTTTGAAGGGAAAGTTTAAGTGTGCAGAAGGTACTTGTTTGCTTTCTGGTGGAAATGTGGAGAGCAAAATGCCTTCGGTTTGCACGACTTCCGGGCTGTTGCTGTTGAAAACGGGAATGTTGTCGAGTTTTCCCGGCAAAACGCGCACTTGCTGGGGCACTATTACAGTATTCAGCGGGCTGCTGCTTGGCGGCGGCGGCTGCACATCCCGTTCGTTTTCCGGTAGGGGGACTTCTGGCTGGATAATCAGTTGCTGTTGGGTGGGAGGTGCGGCAATTGCTTGAGCTAAGGGTAGAATTGGTAAAAACATAGCTGCGATCGCGTTTAACTGAACTTGTGCTGATAATTCGATCGGGCGATCGACACAAAACTTTACCACAAGTTGGTTGAGAGCTGCGACAATTTTTTAATGACAATAATTTTAACCAACGACGACGGCATCGACGCTCCGGGGATTCAGGCGCTGTTGCAGGCTGTAGAAGGCAAGACAATTATGGTGGCTCCCCAAGGGCAGTTATCGGGCTGCGGGCATCAGGTGACGGCTCACAGTCCGATTCATGTCGATCGGCGATCGGAATTTGAGTATGCTGTGGGGGGAACACCCGCAGACTGCGTGCGAATCGCTCTTCATCACCTTTGTGCGAAGCCGGATTTAGTGCTTTCGGGGATTAACGCCGGTGGCAATTTGGGCGTTGACGTGTACATTTCGGGTACGGTGGCTGCGGTGCGGGAAGCTGCAATGCACGGTATTCCCGGTATCGCAATTTCCCACCGGATTAAAAGGCCGCTCGAAATTGACTGGGATGTCGCGACTCGCTGGACATCCCGAGTATTGGCGGATTTGCTGAAACGGGAATCAAAGTCCGGGTGTTTCTGGAATGTGAATTTTCCGCATTTAGCGCCGGGAAGTGCGGAACCGGAAATTGTGTTTTGCAAGCCTTCGACTGAGCCGCTGCCGGTTGAGTACAAAATGGAGGGAGAATACTTTTATTATGTTGGAGAATATGGGAATCGCGATCGGGCGGCGGGAACTGATGTTGACGTGTGTTTTGGCGGTAATATTTCTGTGACTGAGATATCTCTATGAGGGGATTTTGAGCTGTTTGGGCGATCGAGATATTTTTTTATTAGCAGATTAATAGAATGTGTTAAATGCGGTAAGGGAATATTTGATATTGATAGCTAAAAACTGAACTGCACATACCCTACATAAAATATCGTGTTCGCTCAATTACCAATAATAAACAAGGTTTGTAGTGAAGACTTTAGTCCTGATAACCAGAAGACTAAATTCCTCACTACATCCGAATCTGATTATTAAGTTTCTTCGAGCGACATGACATAAGAAACAGATTTTCGGATTATCCCAAAAAGGGATATTTCGATGTTGGAAATTGTAGTAATGACCATTGCACAGCATTAATAGCCATCCCGAAATCGGCTGCTATCTCTACTTGCTGCCGTCACTGCTACCATGACTTTTTTTTGTCATCCTTCGGCTTAGCCGCAGCGTCAGGCTGTTTCTTGGGCTTTTTGACTTCTTTGTTGCTTTTTCTTTCTTTTGACATAATGATTCCTCTGTTTTGACTCAGCATAACATAGATTGAAATATCTGTCTAACTGCCCTTAAAACTGGTTGTCTCAAACTGATTTGAGAGTGTATCCGCTAAATTACCCTGAATAAAATAGGTTTGTAGTTAGGACTTTAGTCCACAGCATTTTCAGAGAAATTTAGTCCCAACTACAAACTTATTTCTTATTTCATTGCTATATTTTTAGCAGGCACAAGATTGCTTGCGGTTGATTTTTGATAATTTTTGGTGGATGACAGACCCGATTTTGCACAAAGAGCATCTACAGATATCATCGGTAAAATGTCGGAAATTACTTTTAACCGGACAGTTTTGATGTCGCAGCCTCAAACCCTTTGTTTACCGGAAAGCCTATAACGTGCCTCGGCCAGCGCGGTCTTCGTACCGCTTCCCTCAAACCCCTCTTCTAGGGTTGACTGTCCAAAACTGTCCGCAGCGTTGCAAAAAAACCGAGTATCTTGAGAAATATCAAGTTAGTTTGTAGCTTTATCGAAAGTGCGATCGCCTCCGCTCGATTAGATATAAAATATTTATTAAGAGTTAAGAATTTTTAGAGAAATTTTCGCTATTAGGAATCTAACCGCTATGGAAGTCACTGAGCTACTCAAAGACTACGAAAATGGCAAAAGAGACTTTGTAGGTGCCGAGCTGAGCGGAGCCAATCTCAGCGGAGCTATCTTGGACGGAATCAACCTTTCGAGGGCTAACCTTGCGGGAGCTAACCTGAGTCGGGCGCATCTGACCAAAGCAGCACTCAACGGCGCAAACCTTTGCAGGGCAAATCTGAGTTTTGCCAAAATGGGCCAAGCCAGACTAGCCGACGCAGAACTCACGAAAGCAAATCT
The DNA here is from genome assembly GCF_963890365.1 of Tychonema sp. LEGE 07196. NCBI lineage: Bacteria > Bacillati > Cyanobacteriota > Cyanophyceae > Oscillatoriales > Microcoleaceae > Tychonema > Tychonema sp. LEGE 07196. The sequence goes on from NZ_CAWPRX010000090.1 coordinate 5,812, forward strand.
CAGCGGAGCTTTCCTCGTCAAAGCAAAACTCCCCAGGGCTAAGTTGACCGGAGCTCAACTCATAGGTGGCAACCTGCGGAACGCCATTCTCTGGAACGCCAATCTGTGTACGGCAGACTTGCAATTCGTCAACCTGCGGGGAGCCAACCTGACGGGAGCAAATCTCAACTGGGCGCACTGTCCAGAGGTGAAACTCAGCGGTGCAAAGCTTTTTGGCGCTCAACTCACAGGTATCTATCTCAAAAAAGCTTACATGAACGGCATCGACCTCAGCAGGACAGACCTCAATGGTGTCAATCTCAGCGAAGCCAAACTCAACGGGGTCAACTTGGAAGGCTCCAATTTGTTAGCAGCAAATCTCAGCGGGGCTCAGTTGCGGGGCGTCCAGTTGAAGGGAGCAGATTTAACAAGAGCGAACTTGGTGGGAGTTTCTTTGGTGCAGGCAAATCTCGATTGGGCTAGGCTGTGTTATGCAGACTTGAGCGAGGCAGACTTGAGCGGCGCAACATTCTTGGGAGCTAACTTTGAGGGTACTTTGTTAGCCGGCTCCACAATGGGCGCATCTGCGAGTTTTGATGTCTGCTTAACTGCGACTGGTTGTGTCGCAGCGTAAGCATTCGGGAAAAGTTACTCTGGCAATAAATATTTGATATGTTAACCGCAGATTTCCAGCGCATAAACACTGATTGACGCAGATAATTCAATTTTCTCTGCGCGATGCAGAGTGCAACTCAAGTCTATGGAACTCACCCGATTAATTTCGCGACTCGCAAGGCAGAGGTAATCGCTCCTTCGTGCAAACCATCCCCCAAATAAGCTCCCGCATGATAAGTGTGGTTCTCGCCGTTAGTCTCGATAACTTCGTCTCGGTATCGAAAAGACTCGACACTATACATGGGTGTATGATGTTTTTGAATGTGAATAATCTGGTTTTGGTCGATCGACTGTTCCAGTCGGAATGCTAAACTGTACTCTCGCGGTGACGAAATGCCACAAAGCTGATTCAAGCTCGCATTATAGCCCCATCCTTTGTCCGTCTCGAAAAAATCAAATTCTGATAACTTGCGGATGCCGTAGCGATCGTACATCGAAGTATCCGAATGCAGCACAGTCGTGGCATAATTGGGTTTCCAGGCCGCAAACCGCTTCGTTTCCGCCTCCGTCGGGTCAGCCAACAGCCTCATTACTTGGTCTGGCGGCATCGCAAAAACCACCTTATCAAATTCCTGAATCTCCCCATCAGACAGCACAATTTTTACACCATCAGCACTTCTAAAAATCTTGGCAATCTCCACATTTAGCAGTATGTCGCCCTTAAAGTGCTCCAGAATCTTTTCAATGTAAGAATACACGCCGCCTTTAATCCTTACCCAGTTAACCGAGGCATATTCCCGCAGCATGGGAATCGCCAACTCTGCCGGAAAATTGTCGAGCAATTCAAACGGTATCGAGTAGCTGTACATCGTCAGCAACTTCAGCCAATCATTGCGGATGCAGGAACTTTTCAAACTCTGAGAAAGCGGCATATCGTAGAAATCGTGCTGTTTGGCAAACCGCATTTTTAAAATAAATCCAGCCGAACGAGCATAAAGAGCATCCAGCCGCAAATATTCGATCAGGCGTTGAATTCCCGTGAAGTTTTTCTGAATTGCGACTTTTGATAAAAAGTGGCGGTTGTCTCTAAAAAACAGCGCAGAACCAATTTGCACGGGTTCTAATTCAACTCCCAGCTCCTGCATGAGAGCGACGAAATTATAAAACACAGTCGGAAATTCCAGCACTCCATTTTCTAATATTTCATTGCACTCAGATTGATTTGGCGCAACATTTTTGTTCAGCGTGCGAATGTGTCCGCCTAAAATCGGTTGCTTTTCCAAAACAGTGACGCGGTGCCCCTGTTTGTCCAGCCAGTATGCTGCGGCCATACCGCTAGCTCCGCCCCCAACAATTGCAATTTTCATAGTTCGCTCCTAGAAGGAAGAAGGAAGAAGGAAGAAGGAAGATGGAAGATGGAAGATGGAAGATGGAAGATGGAAGATGGAAGATGGAAGATGGAAGATGGAAGATGGAAGATGGAAGATGGAAGATGGAAGATGGAAGATGGAAGAAGTCATTAGTCATTAGTCATTAGTCATTAGTTATTAGTGCTGTCGCCTCCGAGCTTTCCGTACAATGTCATCAGGAAGATGGAAGATGGAAGAAATTTTCGTTTCCAGGTAGAACCTAGGAACGCATTTCACTGTTGCTGTGTCTCGTCATTTTTAAGAGGCAGAGCAAGAGTGAAATTTATTCCTTGGCAAAGCCAAAAAATGAGAGAAACAGGAAAATAACCAATTGCTAATTTTCCTTAACCTAAAATCGCATCGCCGGATAAACGTTGATAAAGCAGCGCCCCCGTCCAAAATGTCGGCGCAAAGCCTGGATAGCCCGATGAGGCGTTGCAGAAATAGAAATTGTTGAGGGATGTTTCGTGATTTAGCCGATCGACTCCCATGTTTTTCGGTGTCAGCTTAGAACCGTAGGAATTGCCGTTAGGACACCAACAGAAGCGCTCGTTAGTTGTAGGACTTCCGGTAATGTGAAATACCATGTGTTTGCGAAAATCTGGAACATAGTGTTTTTCAACTACGTCTAAAATCGAGTCCAGAATCTCTTGTTTTTTCTGTCTGTAAGCTTTGCGATCGGTATCCCAAAGTTGTTTAAAATAGCTGTAATTAGCAACAGTCAGGAATTCCACAATTTGACAATCTTCTGGACAATCTCCCCGCGATTCGGTTAGCAAAGTCGGCGTGGTAATCGCAAAACTCGGACTAGAAAAATCATTTTTATCGTACATTTGAGCAAAAGCTTCATTCAGATTCAAGTGTTCGGAATGAAACGTATTCCATTTGCCAAATCCATAGTCTCGCAGGTCGATATCTTTGACAACACAGTAGACCATGTAATTAGATGCAGAATACTCGTAGTCGAGTTTCCGCCGCACTGTTTTCGAGAACAGTTCCTCTCCAATCATCTTGGCCGCTCGTTTGGGATCGAGGTTGCAAATCACCGTGTCGCCGGTGAATTCATGGGTTTGATGCGTGGTTAAATCCATCGCTTCAACTCCCGTTACGGTTCTATCTTTTACCCTAAAATTCGTGACTTCGTGGTTTAGAGAAACCTTCCCGCCGTTGGATTCAATGACTTTAACTAAAGAATTGATGACATCTTCAAAATGTTGCGTTGGGTAAAACGCACCTTCTTGATAGCCTCGAAACAAAGCAATCCAAGCATAGAAAGAAAGCTGGTTCGGAGGTAGCAAAAAGTCCGGCCATTGCAGGGCTAATAGGGTTTGGGCTGCTTGCGGGAGTTGGAATTTATCGAACACGTCTTGAAGCGTGCTGTTGAGGTGTTGGACGGCACAGAATACGTCACTGAAATTTTTGATTAATTCAATTGGTTTGACGGGAGGAGCGAGTTTTCTGAGTCCTTCGCCGGTGTTTTCGACTTCGTTGACGAATTTGCGAATTCTCTCGCTTGCTTCGGGAAACAGGGCCGACAATCTGCGGATCAGTTCTTCTGATTCCGAGGGAATATCTAGTGCGTACCCCGGCATTCTCATGCGGTCGAAGCCATTCGGATCGTACCGTTCAAAGGTGACATCGCGATCGAGATTGAGTTTTTTGAGGACTCGATTCACTGTATGTCCTTCGCCGCAGTCCCAAACGTAGTGGAATTGGGCATTAAAGGTGTATTTGTTGGCCATTGTAAAGGTGTGGCCAAAGCCTCCGGGGTGTTCGTGCGCTTCAAGGATGTGTACGGTTTTGCCAGAGTTTGCCATCAAAGCTCCGAAAACCAGTGCTGATAAACCACTGCCGACGATGAGGTAATCTGTTTTCATGGGATATTTCCTCGATCGATATGAAGATGGAAGAAGGAAGAAGGAAGAAGGAAGAAGGAAGATGGAAGAAGGAAGATGGAAGATGGAAGATGGAAGAAGGAAGAAGGAAGATGCGATCGACCACAGGGGTTTCATTCCTAAGAACATTCTCACCTACTTATCTATCTAAGCTAACTCTCAATTCTGAGGAAAACGTGAAGTCAAGCAACAAAATTGCTAAGGGTGCTGGTTAAAGCGTTGTATTAAAGCCATTTTGCGGTTGCTGTTAAGATTAATTAAGCTTTTTTAATCTAAGTTATAGCTTGTAGGGCGAGCTTTCCAGGTCGCCCCACCAGGGAAAAAACCGGGTTTATACCTTTGTGCGTAAGTCTTAAGGTATAGCTTTATCTACCTAATTAGGATGATATTAATGAGATGTCCGATCGCTTATTTGTGCGGTACAACTGACAGAAGAGCACCTATGGCAAAAACCGGGTTTCTGACCGCAAATTTAGCATCACAACCTATATCTCTGGTTCAGAAACCCGGTTTTTAAGAGCTTGTAGAATCGCTTATTTGTGCGGTACAATGACATCAAAAAAAGCGTCATCTAGATCGTAACCAAACATTTGGGACATCGCCATCAACTTCGATTTGCTGGGAATTCCCTGCTGGTTCAACCAATCAGTCAACACAAAAATTTTGCTCATCAAAAACATTTCTAAAGCTTCAGGATTGTACTGAATCCCTTGGGTGCGGTGGAACTGGTGGGGCACTAACATCGCCGCGTAGCGGGCCAATTCTCCACCTTTCCAATCTAGCAAAAACGGCAGCCAAGGATAACAAGCATCCAAGCGGATAAACCACAGCCGCACTTCTGGAATTTCGGATATTTCTCGCGGATCTAATTCTTCGCGCGGATACTCAATTTCAAATTGTACCTGTTGTTCGTTTTGGGCGATCGCCCCGGAGGCCAGCCACTGTTCGATCGCACTCCGCACCGGAGACAAATCTAAACTGTTTATGCGATCGGCATCAATCGCTATCATAATACTCATAAAATGTCAACCTTATAACATTAAGTTTTATCTATAATACCACCAATCACCAATTAGCAATTAGCAATTATCTCAAATCCGACTGATTCATCTCAATCCCTTCAATCCCGTACATTCCCCGTTGCCTTCTTCATTCTTCCTTCTTCCCTTTTCCCTCTTCCCTCTTCCCTCTTCCTTCTTCCTTCTTCCTTCTTCCTTCTTCCTTCTTCCTTCTTCTCATCACCCATTTTTCCCAAACTTGCCATCCTGCAAAGAATTACCAATTCCCTGAATAATTCCCCGCCCAATCAAACCAATTCCC
>NZ_CAWPRX010000091.1:0-10980 GCF_963890365.1 Tychonema sp. LEGE 07196
GCGGATGCGGGGGCTGTGGCGGTGGCGGGGACGGCTGCGACGGCGATTGCTGCGACTCGTGGCGAGGCGGGAATTGTGGCTGGGGCTGTGGCTGGGGCTGCTGCTGCGATCGGGGCTAGCGGTATTGTGACATTTTGGGGCGGGGATACTTTGAGGGGAATTGGTTTGTTTTTGGTTTCTGGGGTGATTTTGGGGTTAACTGCGATCGGCTTTTTTATTGCTGTTGAACAGATAGAACAATTGTCGGTAACGTCGTTTAGAAAAGCTGATTTGACTGGTGCTATATTTGATGCGGGGGCGGTTCTTGATGCTGATTTTTCCGATGCGCGAGGTTTGCCGTGGTAGCAATCAGGACACGGCAGTGCCGTTTCCCTACATTAGACTTTTTGCATAAATTTTTGATTGATATAGAAACAGCAGATTTCAGGCAGATTAACGCAGATTAACGCAGATACATTTTAAGAAAATTGGGCCAGTGAAACCGCGGTCTGCTGCATTTTTCTTGCTAAAATAGTATGGGAGTGCAAAACATTGACTTTATGACTAAGTTTCCCCACGATCAGTTTGCTAAAGAATACCTTCAAGAGTTATTGTCGCCTCTGGGAGAAGTAGAAACGAGCAAAGATGTCACCGCAGAAGTCAGAGAAATTGATGTCTAGTTTCAACCAACTTCTTTTGAGACGGAATACGTCCAAAGTTTAGGTTTATTAGGTAAAATGGCTGCTACTGTAGCTGTGATTGAGCCGTTTCGCAATCCGGTTAATACTGAAGGAATCTTCAGTTGTGTAGTAAAATTATTAAATAGTAGGGCGAAACTGGGGCGGCAGACTAATCGAGAAGACCAGCGTTTAGAAGAAAGACTATTGCCGAGGTTGTGGATTTTAACTCCCACTGCTTCGGAACTTTTACTCGACAGTTTTGGTTTTTGGGTTCCCGAAGAGTCAGAGGGCTGGGGGAAAGGAGTTTATTTTTTAACTGAGGTTTGGAGAGTTGGACTAATCGCGATTCACCAGCTACCCAGAGTCCCAGAAACTATGTGGTTGCGGATGTTGGGCCGCGGGCGGGTACAGCAGCAGGCGATCGCCGAACTCAGTGCATTGCCTGTGGATAATCCACTCCGAACTAACGCGCTACAATTATTGTACGTCTTGCAGGCAAATTTGCAAGCGAATACACCACCTATTCCCGCAGGGGATGATGAAGATCAGGAGTTAGTTATGGCGATCGCACCTCTTTTTCAACAACATTTAGAAGCAGCCAAACAACAAGGTCAGGAAGAAGGACAGCGGATGATTTTGGAGAGCTTCTTGCAGGTCAGATTTGGAGAATCAGACCCGCTAACTCTCGCATTCATCCCGTTGATATCGGCTTTACCTGTTGCCGAATTTACTGTGTTGCTAGTGCAGTTATCTAATTTGCCTGCGGGACAGAATGAACACCAAGAAGTGCAAAACTTGCTAGCACAAACGGTTCTGGAAAAATTCTTCATTAAATCGGGAAAATTAGAACAACTCCCGGTAAATCTCATCTCTAATCTGCTGGCTTTATCTCCAGACAATTTACCATCGCTGTTGGCAGATTTGCCTCAATTATCTATTGAAGAACTGACTGCTAGATTGGCAAAATCATTTACTTAGAAAAAATCAACTGACGGGCGATCGCTTGTCAATGTTGGGGCGGTTTCTCACACACATCGCCCCTAAATTTTGGAGATGTCAATAGCTGCGACCATGCGCTACTGTAGTCAATAATAGACTGTGGTCATTAATCCTTGTTGTTATGAAGCTGCGATCGTTCTTTTCTTTCCTCATTGCTGGCGTTTTAGCACTCTTAGGCTTGGGTGCAGGCGGTTTTTACTGGCTGTCAACTCAAACTCCCCTAAATTTGCTCGCGGGCGGGCCGACAACTACTCCGGCTGCGGCTGTGTTTGTCTCGAAAGAAGTACCTTTGTTGGTTTCAATGCTGGTAAATCCCGATCGCCTCGAAGCATTGCGACAAGTTTTTGCCACTCCCAAAGAAAGAAGCCTCGCACACGCAGAATTCGAGCAAATCAAAAAAAGCCTCCTCGCCAATACTGACTTGGATTACAGTCGCGATATCCAACCTTGGATCGGTGACGAAATTACCCTCGCCCTCACAAATCCCGATTTCGACGATCGCGATCGCAGCAAGGGCGAACAAACCGGGTTTTTGCTGGCTGTTTCTTCCCAAAATGCCGATCGCAGCCAACAATTTCTCAAATCCTACTGGCAAAAACAATCTCGTGCGGATAAAACAGTGCAGTCGGAACTATATAAAGGCGTCCAACTAAATTACAAAAAATTACCGACAGCCAAGCAAAAAACCGCTCCAATTTTGCCTTTCAACCCGCTTCCTCTGCCGAATTCAACTTTACCATCAAGTTTCGCGACGGCGGCAATCCGCGGCCGTTCGGCTTCGGGAAACAACCTAAATTTTGTTTTATTTTCCCACAGTCCGAATATACTTCGAGATGCAATTAACAACCTGGAAGCAGCCAACCTAAATCTCAGTAATAGTCCTAACTATCAAAAAGCTTTCCAACAGTTAAATCAAGGTAGAATAGCTTTAGCATTTGTCAATCTGCCGGAGCCAGCAACCGAGCAAAATCTCCAAGTTTTCCCTAATTCCCTCGCAGTTGCTGTCGGAGTCAACCGACGGGGATTGCTGGCTCAAACTGCTTTAGTGACATCGCGAGAAAACACGGCTTCTCCGACACTCTCCGAACCGGTGCTGGCCTTGCAATATATTCCCTCAGCCAGTCCTTTTGCCGTCGCCAGCACCGATTTAAGGAATTTTTGGGCTGATTTGTCATCGATGGTGTCAGCCAATGCAGAAGTATCTAAATTAGTCGATCGCGCGATCGCAGATATTCAGGAAAGTTGGAGTGTTAATTTGCCGCAGGATATATTCAACTGGGTACAAGGAGAATACGCTTTAGCAGTGGTTCCGAGTTCCTCAAACAGTGCGGATTGGGTTTTTGTCACCGAAACATCTGCAGATGCCCTTCAGGCGATCGACAAACTCGATGAAATTGCCCGCAGCAAAGAATATAGCATCGGCAGCTTCACTCTCAGAAACCAGAAAATTACCGCTTGGACGCAGTTGACAACTAGCTCGAATCATGGTAAGGGAAATAATAGGCAAAGTGCGATCGTAACTGAGGCAAAAGGAGTGCGAGCCACTGTCGGTAAATACGAAATTTTTACCACTTCAGTAGAAGCAATGGACGCAGCACTAAAAGCAGCCGAAACAGGTTCTTTGGTGGCCAATCAAGACTTTCAAATCAGCATCGAAGCGCTACCACCAGCTAATGACGGCTATTTTTATTTAGACTGGCCTTCGATCAGATCAATTTGGGAAAAACAAATCCCGCTGTTGAGGTTAATTGAACTTTCGGCGAGACCGTTATTTGACCATTTGCGATCGCTCACTGTTACCAGTACCGGAGAAGTCGCAGGAATTCGCAAAGCCACCATATTTATGCGGCTGAATTAGTTATTAGTTATTGGTTATTGGTTGTTGGTTATTGGTTATTGGTTATTGGTTGTTGGTTATTAGTCAGTAGTCAGTAGTCATTAGTCATTAGTTAGTAGTCATTTTAGCCTGAGTGAAGTGGAAGGCTAGTGATTAGTAACGGACGCGCCTATCACGGTAAGAAACCGGGTTTCTACGAGTTTTGGCTTGAGTGACGATAAATATTGAAAGAAACCCGGGTTCTCAGGTTGGCGGGCGTGAGTCAGAAACCGGGTTTCTACGAGTTTTCGTAACAGAAACCATAAATATTGAAAAGAAACCCGGTTTCTCAGGTTGGCGGGCGTGAGTCAGAAACCGGGTTTCTACGAGTTTTCGTAACAGAAACCATAAATATTGAAAGAAACCCGGTTTCTCAGGTTGGCGGGCGTGAGTCAGAAACCGGGTTTCTACGAGTTTTCGTAACAGAAACCATAAATATTGAAAGAAACCCGGTTTCTCAGGTCGTGAGTACACCTTACTCTACTTGTCAACTAATGCCCCATGCCCAAGGCCCTGCGCGGGCCAATGCCCCATGCCCCATGACCTGTTTGGCCCATGACTAATGATTACTGAGGCTTGGGTGGTGTTTTGGGTTTCCCAAAATAAGCTTGAAATACATCTTTCGCGATCGGGGCCGCGGCAACAGCACCAAAACCGGCATTTTCCACAATCACGGCGATCGCAATTTCTGGCTTTTCAGCAGGCCCAAATGCCACATATAGCGAGTGATCATTCTGTCCGATGAGCTCCGAAGTCCCTGTTTTGCCCCCAGTCAACGGAATCGAACCGTCATTGAGTCCCTGTCCCGTACCCTCGGAAACTACTGCGATCAATCCTTCCTTAACTATCTGAACTGTTGAAGGTTTCATCCCGATCTTTACCCGTTGAGTCTCTGGAGTGCCAGTCATAGATGTTAAAAGATGGGGCTTGATTCGATAGCCGCCGTTAGCGATCGAACTCACCATTACCGCCGCCTCCAAAGGAGTTACCAACACCAACCCCTGACCGATCGACATCGTTACCGTATCGCCCTCATACCAGGGTTCTTTATAGATTTTCTCCTTCTCCTCGGGTGTCGGAATTTGACCGTGACTGCCGCCGCTTAGCCCCAAAAGATTCAAATCCGTATCCTTGCCAATTCCCAAGCGGTGTCCCCACTTAGCAATTTCCTCGGGCCCGGTACTCATCCCCACTTGGTAAAAAAACGTATTGCTGCTGAAAGCCAAGGCCTCCCGAAAGCCGATGTAGCCGTAACCCCCGCTGTGTTCGTTAAAATCAATTCCCCCCACCGTAATGTAAGACGAAGTACCCAAAATAGAGTCTGGCGAAAACTTGCCTGACTCGATACCGGCGACAGAAGTCACAATTTTAAAAGTGCTGCCAGGGGGGTAGCCCTGCATCGCCCGATTCAAAAATGGATCTTCCTGGTCTTGAAGAGTTGCCCAGTCATCCTTACTGATTTTTCGCGTAAACAGATTGGGGTCAAAAGTCGGGTGGCTGGCGAGAACTAATACCGCGCCGGTTTTGACATCCACGGCGACGACTGCTCCCCGGCGGTTTCCTAGGGCTGTTTCCGCTGCTTTTTGCATGGGCAAGTCGATGGTTAGCTGCACAGCCTCGCCCGGTTTCGGGGGTGTTTCTCCCATCAGTCGCAATTCTTGATTTTGGGCATTTACCTCGATCAGCCGATCGCCCCAAACTCCCGCAATTTGCTTGTTAGAACTCTCTTCTATGCCCATCTGACCGACAATCATCCCCATCGGATATTCCGGGTGAGCTTTCAAATCTACTTCGGTAGCTTCGCCAATATATCCGAGAACGTGAGCTGCCAAACTGCCTTCGGGATAGTAACGGTTCGCTTCTGGCCGCACTTCGACTCCGCGTATTTGTCCTACCTGTTCTGCTAGCGGCACAAAAATTTCTGGCGGCATCGCTTGCTTGATCCGCACTGGTCTGTAGGATAGAGGATCGACCTCTTTTATTTTTTTTAAAATTTCTTTGGCCGGGATTTTAACGAGCGGACTTAACTTTTCTGCTGTTACTTTCCACTCTTCCGGCGTTTGTTCTTTCGGCCACAAATAGACCGATCGAGCTAAATTGTTTCCCGCTAGCAGTTTGCCTTTGCGATCGACAATATGTCCGCGATTTGCCGGCATTGGCACTAGGCGAACGCGATTGTTTTCGGCTCGTTCCCGGTTTTGCTTCCCTTGTACCAGTTGCAATTCTACTAGCCGACTAGCGTGCAGGCCCAGCAAAGCGGTTGCCAGCAGCATTAATACGATCGCCCGGTGCATCGGACGCGACTGTTTCTTAGGAGTTTCCCCCAGAGTTTTGTCACAAGAGCGAAATCCAGAGAGCGAAGAAATTTGTCGTTGCATCATTCTATGAGTAGATGTCAAATCCTAGATTTTAGATTCTTGATTGTCAATTGTGCAGTATACAGCATCAGACCTAGGCGATCGTCTTAGTTCTCAGTCATTAGTTCTTAGTTCTTAGTTCTTGGGAATTGGCCAAACAGGCTAAACAGGGCATTGTTAACTGTTAACTGTTGACTGTTGACTGTTAACCGTTAACTACTGCCAACTGCTGACTGCTTTCCTGCCAACTGCTGACTAAGGACTCATGACTAATGACTAATGACTAATCGTCCAAGCACCAAGAAATAGCCAGCACAATTAAGATCAGGCTCAGCCAATTAGGGAAGTGCAGCCAGCCGAATATATCGACAGGTAACATGATTAAAAGCCATGTCAAGAGGGAACCGATCGTCAACAGCAAAGCCAGAATTATCATATCGAGCATCTTGAGAGCGTATAATTTCGGATGTGAGCCGATCGCGTGTGGCAGAACTCGGAGTGGCACCATCGAGGGCGATCGCACGTGTCACGGTTCCGATGATAGTAATCACGAACAACAGCCAGAAGGTTTTTCACTCAATTAAACAAAAATTGTTCTTCCTCTGGAAGTTCCGATTCTGGGGACTCAGACGAGTAAATTCTGAGTTGTAATTTTAAGTTGTGACACAGGAGTATTGCCATGTGGTTCGATCGGTCAGTCCATTTCAAAAACAGTGCACTCTTAGCTGCGATCGGCGCGATCGCCGCCCTACCAGTTTTAGCAGAAACAGCCAACTTCGGCACTTTAACTTTATCGCGAGGTTTTGACTCCCCAACAGCAATGTTGAGAGGTTCCACAGGCGGATCGTACTCTCTCTCTGCCATTGCCAACACCGATCGCCACAAAAACAAATGTTTGGGTTTTGCCACTCCCACTCCCGACCACATCATAGTCTTGCAGCAAAACTTTTCCAAACTCGCAATCCAAGTCAACAGCGGAGGGAAGGACACAACCTTAGTCGTACAAGGCCCCGGTAACAGCCTGCGCTGCGGAGACGATACAGGTCAAAATAAAGATGCCAGCATAGTTGATTCAGACTGGCAAGCAGGATCTTACAGAATTTGGGTCGGTACTCTCGAAGCCGGAGTCAAGTCTAACTATACAATCTCACTACAGGAATAGAACGCAGCCACGCTGTGGGATGGACACGCTAAAATATTCTACATCCTAAAATTTTTCTCCCGATCGGCCGATGGCTAATATCATGTCCGTTCGATTAGATTGGTTCGTAGGGCGGACTTAAGTCCGCTAGATTAGTTGCGGACTTAAGTCCGGGCTACGAACCGTTAGTGTTGTAACAATCGACCGAACACGATCTAACTTCCCCGATCAAGTAAAATTGTAAAATTGAAAGTGGCGTGTTTAACCAAAATTGGGAACTCCGAAAGTGCTTCATACCCTTAAAGCTGACTTCAGTATAATTTTCGACCGCGACCCAGCCGCTCGCAACTGGCTGGAAGTATTATTTTGTTACCCAGGTCTTCAGGCCCTAGTGCTGCACCGCCTCGCACACTGGCTTTATTTACTGGGACTTCCCCTAATCCCCCGCTTGATTTCTCACATTGCTCGGTTTTTGACAGGAATAGAAATTCACCCCGGTGCAACGATCGGCAAAAGCGTCTTCATCGACCACGGTATGGGGGTTGTCATCGGCGAAACAGCAATAATCGGCGATTTTGCCCTAATTTATCAAGGTGTCACCCTAGGAGGCACAGGCAAAGAAAGCGGCAAGCGTCACCCTACCGTCGGCGAAAACGTAGTTGTCGGTGCCGGGGCCAAGGTACTAGGAAACCTGCTAATTGGCAACAACGTTCGCATCGGCGCAGGTTCCGTAGTCCTGCGCGATGTACCCTCAGACTGCACCGTGGTAGGGATTCCCGGCCGCATCGTATATCGATCGGGAGTGCGCGTCAATCCCCTAGAACACGGCAGTTTGCCAGATTCCGAAGCTGTGGTAATTCGCTCTTTGCTCGATCGCATCGAATCCCTCGAACAGCAAGTAAAAAGTTTGATTCCTCAAGAATCTGTTTCCTTAAATTCTGTTCCCAATTCCCATTCAGCATTTCAAACTTCAAACAAAACCAGCAATGTAGCCCTAGCTGAAAAAACCGAAGTTGCCGCCGCTTGTCAGTTAAAAGATAAAGCAATTCAAGAATTTTTCGACGGCACCGGCATCTAAAAATTTAATTAGTCAATAGTCAATAGTCAATAGTCAATAGTCATTAGGGAATTGTTAGCTGTTGACTGTTAACTGTTAACTGCCAACTGTTGACTGTTAACTGTTAACTGCCAACTGCCAACTGCCAACTGCCAACTGCCAACTGCCAACTGCCAACTACCAACTCCCAACTGACTAATAACTTCTTTTTCACGGATTGACCGATCGCACAAACCAATTTCCATCGCCATCGCGCCCGTAAAGCGATCTGTTCTGCGGTTCTCCCCGCAACTCCAAAAAATCCACCGTTTCCGGTTCCAACAACAGCAAACAAAAATTCGGCAGCGGCTCGTGAGCATCTGGGGAAGCAGAATCAAAAGCACCAGCATCCGCCTTATCTTCCCCCGGTGCAGGCCAAGCAAATTGCGATCGAGCAGCCTCAGAAAGCTCCTGCCAAGCTGTGCGGCGCGCTGTCAAAAACTCGGAATCTGCATCGTCTTGCCGCACCAAAATCAGTTGTCCCGCAATCCGAAATTGTTCCCGAGTTTTAGGGAAATACCAGCAAATCTCCCCCCAAGGATAGAGGTCAATTTCTTCCGCCTTCTGACTGCGAATATCAGTAATAAACTTCAACTGATTAGTATCTCCTAAAAAGCCTCGAAACACCACAGTGCGGTTAGCCGGACGACCAGTGGCGCGAACGGTTGCTAATTGCAAGTAGCGAGCAAAAGCAAGACTGCGGTTGCGGTGGAGAGCTCGCGCTAAGGGCGATCGCCAAACTGCTAAAGACATAATTAATAACCTATCATATTAGTTAGTAGTCATCAGTCATCAGTCATGAGTCATTAGGGAATGGTTAGCTGTTGACTGTTAACTGTTAACTGTTAACTGTTAACTGTTGACTGTTGACTGCCAACTGCCAACTGCCAACTGCCAACTGCCAACTGCCAACTGACAACTAACAACTGACACTTATTTCTGCTATTGGTAATTTTATGTCAAATGCACTCTCAAAAATCAAAACTATTGAAACTCCCCACAGCGGCTACCACTGGGACGGCAGTTCCCGGCGCTTTTTTGAAGGCTGGTACTACCGAATAACATTACCAATTCACGGACAATCCTTTGCCTTCATGTATTCCATTGAAGACCCCAGAGGCGGTCAACCATACAGCGGCGGTGCTGCCCAAATTCTCGGCCCCAAAGATAGCTATTTGTGCCGCACCTTCCCCGATGTAGAAAAGTTTTGGGCGCACCGAGAAAGCTTGGGTTTTGGGCATTGGGGCAAGACAGATTTACAAATTAAACCCGAATATTTAGAGCCGCAAATGTTCGACAGCCACGTCCAAGAAGGCTATCAAGCTACTGCTACTTTGAATCAAGGTTATCTGCACGATCCGGGAAGCAGCAGTCACTGTTTTTGGCAGTACCAAATCAAACCAGTTTACGGCTGGGGAAACTCTCAGGAACTCCAGAAATCTACAGCAGGAATGCTATCTTTTTTACCCGTATTTGAGCCTGGATGGCAAATTTTAATGGCTCACGGTTTAGCCACAGGCTGGATAGATTGGAACGGCCAACGCTACGAATTTACAGATGCTCCCGCTTACAGCGAAAAAAACTGGGGCGGTGCTTTTCCGCAAAAGTGGTTTTGGATTAATTGCAATTGTTTTCAAGGTGAAAGCGATTTGGCTGTCACTGCTGGCGGCGGCAAGCGGGGCGTGCTGTGGTGGATGGAATCGGTGGCAATGATTTGTCTGCATTACCGAGGCAAATTTTACGAATTTGTGCCTTGGAATTCTCAAGTTACTTGGAATATTGAACCTTGGGGAAGCTGGAAAATGCAGGCGAGAAACAGTCAGTTTGAAGTTGAGTTAACTGGTACTGCAAGTTCTCAGGGTACTTATGTGCGAACTCCTACTGAAAAAGGCATGGCTTTTTGCTGCCGGGATACGACGCACGGCGATTTGCGGTTGCAACTGCGAGAGTTGTTGGGGGGAAATGTCGATCGCAATGGCAAGCAGCGTTATAAAATTATTTTAGAGGCTCAAAGTTCTTTGTCTGGTTTGGAAGTTGGCGGCGGGCCTTGGGATGAAGTTTGGCGATCGAATTAAGTTAGTAGTCATTAGTCAGTAGTCATTGGTCATTAGTCATTAGTCATTGGGCATTGGTCATTGGCGCTGTCCCCCCGAGCTTTCCGTCCAACGTCAGCATTCAGCAGTCAGTTAACATTAGTAAAACAGCCATGATAAAAATACTCGGTTTACAATTAGAAAAATTCTACCGCAACCAACAATTACAACCAACTCTCAAAATAATTTTGGGACTAATTTTATGTTTGGGTGCAATCTTAATACCTGCGACAATTGCCAATGCTGGCGATTTGTCTCGCCAACCTATCACCGAAATTAATGTTAGCTTGGGTAACGAAGCTGGAGAACTCAAATTTTTCCCCAATCAGCTAGAATTTGAATCTGGTAAGCGCTATAAATTAGTGCTGAAAAATCCCAGTCCGCAGAAACATTATTTCACTTCCAAAAATTTTGCAGATGCGAGTTGGACTCAAAAAGTTGAAGCTGGTAATGTAGAAGTTAAAGGAGCCATTCACGAACTGGAACTTAAACCCGGGGCTGTGGCAGAATGGTTGTTTGTGCCGGTGAAATCGGGAAGTTACAACCTTCGCTGTACCGTAGCGGGACATACTGAGGCGGGGATGGTTGGCAAAATTGCGATCGCCTCTTAATCCCCCTATCCCATAGTTGAGACGAGCAGAGAATTCAATCTCAGACTGCATTAGACCTCTTACAAAAGTCAAATTCACCCCCCGCAAGTCCCCCCTCCCGCGGGGAGAAACAAGAATAATCTTGCTCCCTCCCCGCGGGAGGGGGGAC